>NZ_CAKRAH010000101.1 GCF_934294775.1 uncultured Dorea sp. | reverse complement strand
GATCTTTTTATCCGGGTATTTGCTTGTTACATATGGCTCATAACCTTTTTCTTCTACAAATTTTTTATTGTATTCCAGAATTTCTTCTATCATATGCTGTCTCTCCTTGTAACCTTTTTTAGCATCTTTCTATTCTGAATTACATTTTACACCCGGAATCTAAAAAGCAGGAAAGCATTTTCTTATAATTTATTAAGATTACTTCTCTTTGTAAATATTTTGTTATATGATAATTCCATGATTCTATGAGATATCGAATAAAATCCATGATAATATAGTGAATAACACTAAGTAAATATTTACAGAAAGGAAATGCTATGCCTGATTATTATATTTCTCAGATTTCACACACTGACAAAACTGCAATCCAGGGTGTCACCGCCCTTCTTAATGCTGAAGGAATCCGCCTGGATGCCAACCTTGATTATACATGCGGTATGTACGATGATGAGATGAATATCATCGCTACCGGAAGCTGTTTTGGCAATACACTCCGCTGCCTTGCCGTAAGCTCTGAGCATCAGGGCGAGGGACTTATGAACCAGATTATCTCACATCTGATCGAAGTACAGTTTGAGCGTGGCAATACACACCTGTTCCTTTATACCAAATGTTCTTCCGCTAAATTTTTCGGGGACCTCGGATTCTACGAAATCGCAAGGATCGACGGACAGATTGTATTCATGGAAAACAGACGGACAGGGTTTAAAAATTATCTGAAAAAACTGGAAGAATCTTCTGCCCTGCAGCTTCAGACTCTTACAAAAGACACATCCGCTAACACTGCCACCTTGCAGTCTGACAACGCTCTGCCGGATACATCTACTGCCGACCGTAAGATTGCCGCCCTGATCATGAACGCCAATCCGTTCACACTCGGCCACCAGTACCTGGTAGAAAAAGCAGCCCGTGAAAATGACCTGCTGCATCTTTTCATCGTAAGCGAAGATGCAAGCCTCGTCCCATTCAAAGTAAGAAAACAGCTCGTAATGGAAGGAACCGCACATCTTGACAACATCTGCTATCACGACAGCGGTCCCTACATCATCAGTAACGCAACCTTCCCGAGTTATTTCCAGAAAGATGAAAATGCTGTCATCGAAAGCCACGCCATGCTGGACTTAACAATCTTCACTGAAATCGCACAGACACTCGGCATCAACCGCCGCTACGTCGGCGAAGAACCAACCAGCCTGGTTACAGGAATCTATAATAATATCATGTCAGAAAAACTACCTGAAAATGGTATAGAATGCATTATTGTTCCGAGAAAAACTGATGGAAAAAAAGCAATCAGCGCTTCTACGGTACGGCAGGCAATCAAAGATAATGATGTGGATACACTTAAGAAACTTGTACCGGAAAGTACACTGCGGTATTTTGAAAGTAAGGAAGCAAAAGAGGTTATTGAGAGGATACGGAATTCGGGAAATGTAATTCATTATTAATTATGGGGTTAATACACTATTTTAGTGTGGCCTCTCGGTCCATGAGAAAGCCACCATGGACACTAAAAAAGCCAGAAATTCACGTCCCCGTAGCTCCATAGCAAAAAGCATGTGTTGTATAAAAAAGAGAGAAGGGACCAGCCCACCAGAACCGGTCCCTTTTGCAGGATATCTCACCCCGCAATGGTAAAACTTTATGAGGAATAACAAACTAATTTGATAATGTCTATAATTTAATCACACCTAAGATCAGTCCGGCAATCAGACAGATAATGCTGACACCCCAGATCCAGAAGAAACATTTCTTAATATGATCCTTGATCTCAACACCTGCAAGACCAACACCAAGGAAGGTAGCAGGTACCACAGGACTGATGAATGTTGCACAGTTACGGCATACAACCATAACAATTGCAATGTGTGCAGCCTCGACTCCGAATTCGCCTGCGATGCTGATCAGGATCGGCATCAGACCGAAGAAGA
>NZ_CAKRAH010000100.1 GCF_934294775.1 uncultured Dorea sp. | reverse complement strand
ATTTGCTATAAATCAGGAATTTTCAGAACTGAAAATTCCGTGTGAAACAGTAGTGGCAGCAGATTTTGCCAATTTGAGATGGGAAGCATATAATACCTGAAGAAGGTGGAGATAGATATGAATCAGGAATTTTATAAAAAGTTAGAAAGTATTTTGACTGAGGAACAGGTTAAGATAGAAGAGCCGATGAAGAACCATACCACATTCCGCGTGGGTGGACCAGCAGCATATTTTGTTATGCCGCGTACGGCAGAAGAAGTTGCAAAAGTGACAGAATTGTGTGCGCAGGAAAATGTTCCTTATTATATAGTAGGAAATGGAAGCAATCTTCTGGTATCCGATAAGGGATACGACGGTGTGATCATCCAGATCTATAAGCAGATGAGCCGGGTGGAAGTAAAGGGCCGTGAAATATATGCACAGGCCGGAGCGCTTCTTTCTATGGTTGCAAAACGTGCGCTGGATACAGAGCTTGCAGGATTCGAATTTGCAGCGGGAATTCCGGGAACACTTGGTGGTGCCTGTGTAATGAATGCAGGGGCTTACGGCGGAGAGATGAAAGATGTACTGAAGTCTGTTACCGTATTAGATAAAGACGGGAATGTGAAAAAGCTTGCGAAAGACGAACTGGAACTGGGATACAGAACCAGTGTGATTGCGAAAAAAGGATATATTGTTCTGGATGCAGTCATGGAACTTAAGGAAGGAAAAGCAGAAGAAATTAAGGCATTGATGGATGATCTGAAAGAAAGAAGAATTACCAAACAACCACTAGAATATCCAAGTGCCGGAAGTACATTCAAGCGTCCGGAGGGATATTTTGCAGGAAAACTGATCCAGGATGCGGATCTGCGCGGATTCCAGGTTGGAGGAGCACAGGTGTCTGAAAAGCACTGTGGATTTGTAATTAATAAAGATGGTGCGACGGCTTCCGATGTAATGGAGCTGATGCGCCAGGTATCTGATAAAGTATATGATAAGTTTGGAGTACGGCTGGAGCCGGAAGTAAAGAGACTGGGAGAGTTCTAAAAATGAGATGTGTGATCGTAACCGGAATGTCCGGAGCTGGAAAAAGTACGGCACTTAAAATGTTGGAAGATATGGGATATTTTTGTGTAGATAATCTGCCGGTACCATTGATACCGAAGATGGCAGATCTTTTCAGTGTGCCGGGAACAGAGATTAATAAAGCGGCTCTGGGGGTAGATATCCGGAGCGGCCAGAATTTCCATGAGCTTGAGAATATATTAAAAGACCTTGATCATTCGGGTATGCGGTTCGAGATTCTTTATCTGGAATCCAGTGATGATGTACTGATCAAGCGTTATAAGGAAACGAGAAGATTTCATCCGCTGTCGGGAAAAGGTGGAAGAGTTGAACAGGGAATCAAAGAAGAGAGAAAACGTCTGGAGTTTTTAAGAGCACGTGCGGACTATCTGATCGACACAAGTCACATGCTGACAAGAGAACTCAGGGCAGAACTGTCAAAGATCTTTGTGGAAAATAAAGAGTATAAAAATCTGTATATATCGGTATTGTCATTTGGATTCAAATATGGAATCCCGGCGGATGCGGATCTGGTATTTGATGTGCGTTTTCTGCCGAATCCATATTATATTGATGACCTGCGCCCGAAAAACGGTAACGACAGAGAAGTAAGAGAATACGTAATGAATAACGGTAAGGCGCAGACATTCCTTGCAAAACTAAAGGACATGGTGGAATTCCTGATTCCGAATTACGTGCAGGAAGGAAAGACACAGCTTGTGATCGCAATTGGATGTACCGGTGGAAAGCACCGCTCTGTTACACTTGCAAATGAGCTTTTTGAGGCATTAAGTAAGAATGAAAATTATGGCATCCGGATTGAACACCGTGATATAGAAAAGGATGCGATCACCAAAGCGAGGTAGGTATCAGATGTCATTTTCTGGAAAGGTAAAAGAAGAATTACTGGAGCATTATGCAAAAGCAAGACACTGTGATATTGCTGAGTTGTCGGCGATGGTACACATGTCAGGAGAATTTGGAACGGGAAGAAATGGTGTGTGCTGCCTGAAGGTACATACGGAAAATCTTGGAGTTGCAAGAAAATGCTTTACATTATTGACAAAAACATTTAATATAAAAACTGATACCGTAGTCCGCAGAAATACGAGCAGGGATAACTACAGTTATTACATTTACGCAAAAGGCAATGAACTGCTGGCAATACGTGATACAATCGTACAGGCAGTCTGCTGTAAAAGAGCATATATCCGTGGGGCATTTATAGCATCGGGGTCTATGAGTAATCCGAGTAAGTCATACCATTTTGAGATTGTATGTAACGAGGAAAAACAGGCAGAACATTTGAAAGATATGATCAACAGTTTTGATGTGGATGCAAAGATTGTGCAGCGTAAGAAGACGTATGTGGTATATTTGAAAGAAGGATCACAGATTGTTGATATTCTGAATGTTATGGAAGCTCATGTGGCTTTGATGGAACTTGAGAATGTGCGTATCATGAAAGAGATGCGTAATTCTGTGAACCGCAAAGTAAACTGCGAAACGGCTAATATTAATAAAACCGTATCTGCTGCAGTAAGGCAGATGGAGGATATTACATATATCAGAGATCAGATCGGTTTTGATGAGCTGCCGGAGGGATTAAGAGACGTTGCCCTTACGCGTCTGGCATATCCGGAAGCAGCTTTGAAAGAACTGGGTCAGCTGATGGAAAGCCCGCTTGGTAAATCAGGGGTTAATCACCGGCTCAGGAAGTTAAGTGAAATAGCAGAACAGTTAAGGGAACAGCAAGGAGGAGCAAGTCGTTATGATTAGAAAGCCTGTTACCATTCAGAACAATATGGACATGGAAGACCGTCCGGTGGCTCATCTCGTACAGGAAGCAAGCCAGTATGCGAGTCAGGTATATATTGTGATGGGAAGTAAGAAGATTAACGCAAAGAGTATTATGGGAATGATGAGCCTGAAACTTCAAAGAGGCGAGGATGTTACAATTGTAGCAGAAGGCCAGGATGAAGATGCAGCCGTAACAGGTGTTGCAAGCTTTTTGGGAGCAGATAAGTAATACGGGAGAATATAGAAGCGATATGTAAAATATAAGGGGCCATTGTGATTAGAGTTGCAATAGCCTCTTCGTTATTAAGTACTAAAAAGATAAGGAGGAGGCATGTTTATGAAGCGTTTGCTTTTTATCTATAATCCACATGCAGGAAAAGAATTATTAAAACCGAAACTCGCTGATGTCATTGATATCTTCGTAAAAGCAGGGTATGAAGTGGTGGCGTATCCGACACAGGCATACCGTGATGCATATAAGAAGGTTAAAAAGTACGATTCGAGTGAGTTCGATCTGGTTGTATGCAGCGGAGGAGATGGGACTCTTGATGAAGTCGTGACAGGAATGATGAAGCGGGATAAGGATAAGAGAGAACCAATCGGATATATTCCTACAGGAACAACCAATGATTTCGCAAGCAGTCTTCATATACCAAGAGGCCTGTTGGAAGCAGCGGATAATGCGGTGAACGGAAAAGTATTCTCCTGTGATGCGGGAAGATTTAATGATGATATATTTGTATATATTGCAGCTTTCGGACTGTTTACAGATGTTTCTTACCAGACGAAGCAGTCGATGAAGAATGTTCTGGGACATCTGGCATATGTATTGGAAGGAGCAAAGCGTCTCTTTAATATTCCGTCTTATAAAGTCAAGGTAACACATGATGATGAAGTGATCGAAGATGAGTTTGTATATGGTATGGTTACGAATTCAAGATCTGTCGGAGGATTCCGTAACCTGGTGGGAAAACAGGTTGGATTTGATGACGGTGTATTTGAGGTAACACTGATCAAGACACCGAAGAATCCAATAGAGTTACAGGAGATCATTGCGGCGCTTATGATCCAGCAGATGGATTCGAAATATATGTATACATTTAAGAGCGGAAGAATCATGTTTGAATCCATCGAAGAGATTCCGTGGACATTGGACGGGGAGTTTGGCGGAGAGCATGATGAGGTTGTGATCGAGAATCTTAATAAAGAACTTCAGATCATGGTTCCGGGAACGCATGAAGAGGAATAAAAATTCACAAAAATACAAAAAATTAAAAAAATTGAAAAAAGTACTTGCTTTTTTATAAAAACCTTGTTATACTAAGCAAGTACTTGAGACATGGCTCCGTGGTCAAGCGGTCAAGACGCTAGCCTCTCACGCTGGAATCAGGGGTTCGATTCCCCTCGGAGTCACTA
>NZ_CAKRAH010000099.1 GCF_934294775.1 uncultured Dorea sp. | reverse complement strand
TCACATCCGCAGTAATCTTGTCTATACAGACCATATTCTGCCGATAATTCGACGGATCTTTTATATCCATTTTTCTTTTTAAAGTCTGATGTCAGATATTGGACACCATACTCTTCTGCAAGTTTTAATCCGATCTCATTCAATTTTGCAGAATTTTTCAGCGGACTGATGCTGAGTGTAGTTGTAAAATAGTCGAATCCATTTGCCTTTGCAATCTCCGCCGCTTCACGCAGCCGGAGTTCATAACATTTAAAACAACGGACGCCGCCTTCCTTTACTTCTTCCAGGCCTTTTGCCATCTCGTAGAATTTTTCCCTGTCATAATCCCCGGCGATAAACTGTACCGGGTATTTTACATTCATTTCATTGATCAGTTTCTGCTGCTCTATGATACGCTTCCCATATTCATCTTCTGGATAAATATTCGGATTGTAATATAGGACTGTGATGTGGAAATAATTGCTTAAATATTCCAGTACATAACTGCTGCATGGAGCGCAGCAGCTGTGGAGAAGCAGGGTTGGAACTTTTCCTTCTTTTTGCAGATTTTCGATTCGTTTGTCTAGTTCTTTTTGGTAGTTGATTTTGGGCTGGTTGTTCATTTGCTTGTGTGATTTATCTGGTTGGCTTGTTTTTTTCTGATTTGTTTTTTGCTCCATGATGAAAGCCTTTCTTATTCCTCTTCATAAGTTTTTGCATACTAGCTTCTCAATATAAAAATTTAATTGTCTTCTCTCAAAAATACTTTACATTTCTTTCTATTACAAATAATTGCATATTTTAATACCTTATGAATGTCATCTTCTTCAAATATTTCTTCATAATGTTTCTTCTCTATCTGCGCCAATGCTTTTTTTCCTTCCTTTTCCATCTCATTCCCTTCTGAATATTTCACTTCAATGATGATACCCATCTCATTTTCATCAATTTCAATAGTAACATCACTGAATCCATCTCCGGATTCTTTATTGGAACTAATGATCCAGTTATCTTTAAAGCTAAGTATTCCCAATAAAATGCCATGATAAAAATTCTCCTTTGTAGGTTTCCTTACAAAGGTGTCTCTAATACTGATTGTTTTTTTCATATATTCCGTGAACAACCGCTCTACTGTTTCTGCCTTACCATCCTTTAACGCATCACAGAACTCATCGACCATCTGTCCATCTTCTTTTACATTATCCTTAAACATTTTCATTATCTGCTCAGTAATAATGTTACGAATTTCCCTATTTGGTACTACAAGATTGTAGTAATCATCCTGGGGTTCTCCTTTCTGAGTCAGATAACCTGTCATAAAAAGAGCACTCCATATATTTTCTGCAGAACTATATAAATCTTTATATGTCAATTCCTGGCTGATTTTTTTCTGAACAGCACCGCCATTTACCAATCTTCCAAGTTCTGTTTTGGTCAATTTCTTTCCTGTATATGTCCCTTCTATAAAATGTCGTATCACATCATTACCGCTCGTATTAATCCAGTAATTCTGTGGACTTACTTTCGGATTATCCTGATGATCTTCACAATAATTAATCACATCCCACGGACAATATACATCTACATTACCAAACCGGTATCCATCATACCATTCTTTCACCGTGTCGTAATGCTCATCCTGTCCATAATAATGAAGCATGTCTTTTACTTCTTCATCTGTGAAGCCAAAACTCTCATCAAAAGTAACTTTTGTAATCGGATATATTTTGAAATTATTAAGTCCTGTAAATATACTTTCTTTTGCAACACGCAGACATCCGGTAAGCACTGCAAATTTAAGACTGTCATTTGTTTTTAATGCATTTTCAAATAAATTCCGCATTAAAAATACCATCTCATCATAATATCCCTGTTCATTCGCTTTCGCCAGTGGTACATCATATTCATCAATCAGGACAATCACTTTTTCTCCATAATGTTTTTCCAAAAGTTCCGTCAATTTCCTGATACTATACGCAATTACTTCCTCTCCCATTTCTGGCTGGAGCAATTTTTGAAAAATCTGTCTTTCATTATGATCCAAGCGATTACTTGTTTCCAGTATACTTAGTCGTCTTGCCTCTTCACTGATTAGTTTCCCCAACAGTTTTCTTGCCCCTTCGTAAGAGTTTGCACTGATGCCTTTCAAACTGATTGCAATCACGGGAAATTTTCCCATGTACGTCTCACATAATTCTTTGTTATCTGCTATATATAATCCATCAAACAACGTTTTATCTGTTCCGATTTCAAAAAAATGCTTAAGCATACTCATATTCAACGATTTTCCAAAACGTCTCGGACGGGTAAATAAGTTTGCTTCTCCCCATTTATCAAGAAGCTGCTCTATTAATTTCGTTTTATCTACGTAATAGAAATCATCTTTTCGAATTTTTTCAAAATTATCGATACCTATTGGCAGCCTTTTCTTTTTTTTCATAAAACGTCCCTTCCTACAGTTCACATTTAACTTTTCATATACTAGCATTTTAACACAATGTATTATTTCCAACAACACAGAAGTCTTCGCTCTAAAAACGAGTTCCTCTTTCCAACATATTCACCAATTTCTCTCCCGCTCATACTCTATTATATACCCCACATACAGGAGGTTCCTATGGAACAAGTATTACATCTGCAGCATGTTTCTTATACCTATCATACTCTGGACGGTGAGACGCTCGCTTTATCTGATATCTCATTTTCTCTGAATAAAGGAGAATTCATTGCCATCGTGGGGCCTTCCGGATGTGGCAAGTCTACTCTTTTGTCGCTGATCTGCGGGCTTCTTCCCCTTGAGCAGGGCATGATCCGTATCAATGGGAAAATGCTTCGCGAAAGCACCACAAATGTCGGCTATATGCTCCAGCATGATGAACTGTTTGAATGGCGTACGATCTATAATAATGTCATTCTTGGTCTTGAAGTACAGCATGCTCTAACTGCGAGAACCAGAAAGCATGCACATGAATTACTGGGAATCTACGGTCTCGGGGATTTTGAGAATTCCAGACCGTCTGAATTATCCGGAGGAATGCGGCAACGTGTGGCGCTGATCCGTACACTGGTGCTGGATCCGGAGATTCTGCTTCTGGATGAACCGTTCTCCGCCCTGGATTATCAGACACGCCTGCAGGTCGGGGATGATATCGGGCAGATTCTTAGAAAAGAAGGCAAATCTGCGCTTCTGGTTACGCATGATCTGTCGGAAGCGATTTCTCTTGCAGACCGTGTGATCGTGCTCTCCCGGCGTCCGGCTACGATTAAGCAGACAATCCCGCTTGTCTTTAAACTTGATGAAGATACCCCGATGAATCGCAGAAATGCACCGGAATTTAAGACATATTTTAATCTTGTGTGGAAGGAGTTGAATGAGGATGAAGCGTCAGCACGGGAAAACATCTGATGCAACGATAGATAATGGTATACATTTTACAGCTGCTTCTTCTGCCCAGCAAATGTTTCTCCGGCATCACAGGCATCACCGTCAATTAGTATACGTTCTCCGCCTTCTCTTGCTTTTTGCCTTTCTTATCTTATGGGAACTCACCAGCCGGTATGGCATCATTGATTCTTTCATCTTCAGCAGCCCGGCGAAGATTGGTTACTGCTTTTGGAGTATGCTGATGGATGGTACGATTTTCCTGCATCTTGGTACGACATTATATGAGACTGTCATCAGCTTCTTACTGGTCACTTTATTCAGCGTACTGATTGCGGTCCTCCTCTGGTTCAGCCGCAGGACTTCGGAAGTTCTGGAGCCATATCTGGTTGTTCTGAACAGCCTTCCAAAGTCTGCACTCGCCCCGCTTCTCATCGTATGGCTCGGTGCCACCAAGACGACCATCATCGTAGCCGGTATGTCTGTCGCGATCTTCGGAAGCATCCTGAATCTTTACACCAGTTTCACCACCACCGATCCCGGTAAGATCAAACTGATTTATACGCTCGGTGGCAAACGACGGCACGCACTTACCAAAGTCGTCCTTCCAAGCTCCATCCCGGCGATCATCAGTAATATGAAGGTGAATATCGGTCTATGTCTGGTAGGTGTGATCATCGGGGAATTCCTCGCTGCTAGGGAAGGGCTCGGATATCTCATCATCTATTCAAGCCAGGTGTTTAAGATGGATTGGCTGCTTATGAGTATCTGTATTCTTTGTCTGTTTGCGATGGTTTTGTATGCGGGGATTAATGCGGTGGAGAGGTGGTATTTGAAGCGGTATTGATGCTGAGTTTATATAATATTCTCATACAACTAAATTGAGAGTGCAGAACTTTTTCTACACTCTCCTTTTAATTCTTCTGTATAATTTTCATTTATACCGAATCTTTTTTCTTCTTCTCTCTAATCTCCTTAATCGCCTCTCGCACCGCTGTCTCTTCCTCTTCCCTTGCTATCTTCTTCG
>NZ_CAKRAH010000098.1 GCF_934294775.1 uncultured Dorea sp. | reverse complement strand
GGCTACCAAGGCAACTACCAAGAATCCGATGAGTTTGGAAAACTCACGCTTGAATCCCAAGTAGATACCGATAACAATAATCGCCAAAATCCTGTCTGCCCCAAATCCAGTGATCCCAGGTAGAATTGTGTTTTACATTTCCCCACTGATGGTCGTGGTATCCAGCACCTGTTACCTGATGTTCTTTTCCATCATAAAACAATGTACCTGTTACATTTCCTCTTGGAACAGCACATAACCATGTAAAATATCCGTCATCTCCAAATGCAAATCCACCAGCTCCCGGTCTCCACGGCTTTGCGGTACTTGTCAGGAGCAGATCACATCCAACATCAGATGCCTCACCTTGTCCGCCAGAGCCATCTGTATCATTTACGCCGCCGGTTCTGTCTACATGGATATGATATGTTTTTAAGTCGGTAAAATAAAAAACCCGTTTGAACGGATTATCTTCCAATTCAAACGGAATTTTATTTATCCAATGCTTTCTCTGTATGAAAACATATTTGCAGATTCGGCTTTTCATACCACGAGATAATACCAGTTTTCCCACGGCGTTTGAACTTGTCACACCACTTCGCCGCCTGTTCATGCAACGGTGTAACATAAAAACCTCATCCAAAGTCTACATTGGAACGGGAATGAAGCAGATCTGGCCTAGTAATCTCCAAAAACGAACCATGATATAGAATCATACTTCCCCCCTTTTCATTCATTACATCAAGAAGGTCATCTACAATATATTCCCGGCTCTGGGTATGCAGCACTTCATATTCCGGCACAATATAATCATTCAGAATATTACTCTTTTCGGTAAATGCCTGATAGACACGCTCTGCATCCACTCCCAGCTTTGCCGCTACATTTTCAATGCAAAATACAGTAAATTCCGGTTCATTGGAATTTTTAATTTTTTCATCCGTAATCTGAAAACTCCAAATCCAAGTAATGGCATTTTCACCTTATTATTCAATACTGTTGTTGTCACTTCTATCCCTTCTTTCATTCTGACACATTGTCACTATCTGTAACACAATTCTTTTCTGACGCTATGTCAATATCTCAGATTCATATTGTGAACCCAGAATGTGTCTGAAAAAAGAAAACATCGTCGAAAAAACTTCCAACGATGTTTTCAAACAATTGTAAGCAATCCATGCCACTCAATCAAGCCTTTATAATTTACACACATCTATCCATCCACATGCCCCGGCAACTTCTTTCAGTTCTGCAATTGTAAGCTTTACTGCACTGTGGTCGTTGCCGGCCGCCGGATAAACTATCTCAAAACGTTTTAATGACTCATCCAGGTAGACCCTGACACCATCTTTAATACCAAACGGACACACACCACCAGGAGCATGTCCGATATATCCTTCTACTTCATCGAACGGTATCATCTTCGCTTTTACATGAAACTGATCTTTGTATTTACGGTTGTCGACCCTCGCCATTCCTTCTGTCAAAATCAGAATTGGTTCTCCATCCACTAAAAAGGACATCGTCTTAGCGATCATTCCCGGTTCCACTCCAAGTGCTTCAGCTGCTAACTGTACGGTTGCACTGGAATCTTCCAGTTCGATAATGTGATCTGCATACCCTTTTTCTTCTAAATATTTCTTTGCTTTTTCTAATGACATAAGCTGTGCTTCCCTTCTTTTGTATTACCAGACAACTTCTACCATGTTATATAACTTCATATAGAATCTGATTGCGATGATATCCGTTCTTTGTTCTTACTTTTCTTCTGATTCTACTACTTCTTATCCTTTATATCAACCAGCTCATTCCACAATTCTTTCTTAAGCAAAACAACTGCCATCAACGCCGTCAGAAAATCCGATACCGCCTGCGCAATCAGTACTCCGTGATACCCTATCAGATGTGATGCCACTACGATCACAATCCCATAAATCACGCCCTGTCTGCTGACGGATAATAGGAATGCTCCCATTGCCTTACCTGCTGACTGGAACACACATGTTGTTACCAGTACCACTGCCATGAACATCATACCAGCCTGCTGAAGCCGGAGCATCAGTACCCCGGAATCTACGATCTCCGGGGTCTTCATGAACATACTGATCATCGGCCTTGCACCCGCCGACAACAGTACTTCCAGAACAACAGCCAGTCCACATTCAAATCTATAACTGAATGTAAGGATTTCTTTCAGACGCTTCTTATTTCCAGCTCCGTAATTATAGCCTACCAGCGGCTGACATCCGAAAGCAAAGCCAACCAGAATCAGCGCTGCGATCATATTGACTTTCATTACGATTCCCATGGCTGCGACCTTATTATTTCCATATACAAGTAGATTTCTGTTCGTAAGTGTGACCGCAAAACTCTGCATAAAATTTGTAATCGATGCCGGAATTCCGATTACGAGTATCTGTCGGAACTCATTCATATTAATATGCATATGTTTTGGATCAATAGATAACTTCTTACTCTTCTTCAGATAGATCCAGACATAGTATGCATCCGTTGCAATATAGCCGATGATAGTTGCAATCGCAGCTCCGCCTGCTCCCATACCCAGTACAGAGATAAAGATTGGATCCAATATAATATTTACCACTGCTCCGAGTACTGATCCTGCCATAGATGCCTTAGAAAATCCTTCTGAACGTAACTGGTTATTCGGTGTAAATGATACGATAACAAATGTTGATCCTAATATAAGATACGTATAATACTGTGATGCATACTGATATGTATCTGCATCAGCGCCCAATAAATGCAGCATCGGCATGCGGAAGATTAAAAGTAATACCGTTACGATTACTCCACAAATGATTGCTCCATAAAAGCAAAATGCACTGATTCGCTTCGCATCTTCATCTCTTCTCTGACCAAATAGTCTTGCGATCACTGAGCTTCCGCCGAGTCCGAAGATATCACCCAGCGCGATCATCGAAGTAAACATCGGCGCTCCAAGTGACACTCCTGCCACCAGATTCGTATTACCGGTTCTTGCGATGAAGAATGTATCTACCATATTATAAACCAGTGAGATCACCATACTGAATACCAGCGGAAGCGCCATATTAAAATACGCCTTGTGTACCGGTGCTTTTTCAAAAAGTTCGTTTTCCATATATTCTCCTGTCTTGTTAATTATACAGAGAACTTGTCACTGACAACTTCTCTTGCATACTTTGGTATAAAAAGTCAATTTTCCAAATGTTTTGCATTTCAAAACTCTCTTTGCAAGTCCCCACTGCTTATTGCTTTTCTCAATTAAAGCAGTATACTTACTTGATTTGGTTAAACTGCAACGGTTATTTTACAACAAACTTTCTTTTTTGTCACAGGGGTACTTTTATATTTTATAGCATTTCTTGTATATAATTCCCATACATCCCATCAGAATCGTAGCTTTTCCCGAGTTGCTTTCTTCAGATGTGAATTTTTTACGGAAAAGAATTGTTACCAGACCGATTCCAATCGGTGGTACAGCACCGGCTGCTCCTACGCCACCCATCAGATATGGAAGTGTATCCACCTGTGTCTGTGCAAATGTATATGCACCCTTATTGATCGGATCTCCCATATCGACACCTACCATCGAACCAAGTGCTGCCTTTTTCATACTAGTTTCCTCCTACCCTTTGTTGTGCATATTTTTTCATCATACAATATCTTTCTGGAATTTGCAAAAACGCCTGTATAAGAACTTGGACTTTGTCCATTTCCTCTACAGACGTTTTTATATCTTGATACCATGATGCGTGTCTAAAAACACGCCATGGATCAGTTCACTCTATTCTTTTGTGTTCTTCTTTTTCTGATTTACTTTTTCTGCGACACGATAAGCCCCGTCAGGATCAATATTGCTCCCACTGCCGACACGAACGTCATCTTCTCATGCAGCACGATCACTGACAGTACAACCGTTACAACCGGTGACACATAGATGTATACACTTGTTTTAATTGCGCCAATCCATTTGGTTGACAAATTCCACAAGAAAAATCCCATGGCACTTGCCCCAACTCCAAGGAACAGAAAGTTTAGTACAATCTCCGGCTTCTGGAATTGTGCCATATTCCACGATACCCTCTGTTCAATCAGAACCGGGATTAGGAATACCATTCCGTAAAAATAGATTCTTCTCGTTACTGCTGCCGTCGGATAATTCCATTCTCCGATTTTTTTGATCACTGCGGAATAAAATCCCCAGGAAATCATGGCTGTAAATGCAAGCATATCTCCTTTGGGATTCAGATGAAGGCTTTTCGCCCCGTTCATACTGATCATTGCGATTCCGATAATTGCAATGACAAATCCAATGAAGAAATTCACACCCGGCTTTTCATTTTTGAAAAATATCCCCACGATAACCGCTACAAAAAATGGTGCACATGCCACGATAATTCCTACATTGGAGGCATATGTCATCGTAAGCGCGGTATTCTCCAGCATAAAGTACATTACGTTTCTCCCGCATATCCAGAGATAGAAAAAATCTGACAGCTTTTCCGAACACGTATGTATGTGGCTTAAAAACAGGCAGCAAAAAAGCGGGTGATGGGAATCGAACCCACGTATCCAGCTTGGAAGGCTGGTGTTCTACCATTGAACTACA
>NZ_CAKRAH010000097.1 GCF_934294775.1 uncultured Dorea sp. | reverse complement strand
AAAAAGATTTCAAAGATAAGTAGGAAATGAGGAAAAAGCGTGAGGATATTTAGTATTATTCTGGCAGATGATGAACAGCAGATTCTGTATGGCATGAAAAAAGGTATTGAATGGGAACGGCTTGGATTTAAGGTAGCCGGAGTTGCGCAGAACGGAAAAGAAGCATTGGAGCTGATGGAAGAGGTGCATCCGGATCTGGTGATTAGCGATATTAAGATGCCGTTCATGGATGGACTGGAACTAGCAAAACATATCCATGAGGACTATATGAATACGAAAGTAATCTTATTTTCCGGATGGGATGATTTTGAATATGCAAGACTTGCCATCAGTTATGGAGTATCGGAATATATCATGAAGCCGATCGACTATGAGGAGATGCAGAAACTTCTTATAAAGATGCATGAAGAATTAGATAAAGAATATAATGAGAAGATGAACAGGGTACGTCTGGAGAATGCTTATATGGAAAGCCTTCCGCTTTTACGGCAGCAATTTTTTAATCGTCTGGTAACAGAGCCGATGGAAGAAGAGGAGTTAAAAAGTCAGATTGACAATCTGAAACTGGAATTTAAAGATGATGTATATTCGGTTGTTGTAGTGAAGACGCGCGGGGGAAAAGAAAAAGATGTGTTAAGTGAGCTGGCAGTGAAGCAGACTTTGAAAGAAGCGCTGGAAAAGATTGCACATGTCTATGAGTTCGGTATGAGCGATAATGAAGTGTTTATCTTGGGAAGCAACAAAAAACATGATATCGGAAGAATTACAAGAACGATCAGCGAGGCAGAGGTTCTGATCGAACGTATCTTTCACAGCAGGATTTCATGCGGGATCAGTGTCAGCGGAAGAAGCCTTAAAGATATGCCGGTGCTGTATGGGCAGGCATTAGAAGCGCTGGATTATAATCTGGTGACAGTGGAAGAAAGCTATACATATTATAACGATATTATGCCGGTGCAGGACGAAAGAGAAGACTGGAATACAAAAGTGGAAAATATAGGGAAAAATATTACACACTGTACAGAAGAAGAGCTGAAGTTCCAGGTAGAAAATCTAATTGCATGGCTTCATAAAAGACAGTATTCGTTGAATGAATATCAGGTTCTGATTTTGGAGATTTCATTTTCATTTTCGAGATTCTATAAGAAATATCAGATTACATCAGATATGGAATTTGCGGGAACGAAGAAAATGGCTGTGAAGATTCTTTCGTTGAGTACGGGGGAAGAGCTGGATCACTGGTTAATTAATTACTGTGAATTGATTCGTTCTCTGATCCAGAAAAAACAGATTGATAATAATGTGATCCTGGCGGAACATGCGCGCAAGATTGTAGAAGAAAAGTTTCAGGATCCGGATCTGAGCGTGGAGACCGTGTGCGGTGATCTGCATGTCAGTACATCGTATTTTTCGAAGATTTTCAAACAGGAAACTGGTGGGACATTTGTGAATTATCTGACCGGACGACGAATGGAAGAAGCAAAAAAACTGCTCTTGCAGACAGATTATAAGAGCCAGGTGATTGGAAATATGGTGGGATATCCGGAGCCGAATTATTTCAGCTATGTATTTAAGAAAAATTGTGGAATGTCTCCGGTAAAGTACAGAAAACAGGGAGGAGATGCGGATGAAAGATAAAAAAGTAAGTATCCGTATCGTGTTTCCTCTTGTGATGTCTGTTTCCATTGCGGTGTGTATCATAAGCTGCATGGTTTTATTTTCACATTATTTTTCCAGTTATTTTCAAAAAGATACCATTGAGAAGGTATCAAAGCAGAAAAAAACACTGGCACAGAATTTGGAAGCTGAAATTGAGGATATCAATGAACTGGTTAGTTCGATTTACTATCAGGATATCAGGACGTATGATACGGGAACTGAAATATTTCAAAAAGAAATGGAACAACGCATGGTGCAGGAAACAGAAGTTCTATATGGTGCTGCAATTTACGATGCGGATGGAAAGAGTCTGTGGCATTCAGAAAAATTACCGGATACGAATACGTCGGAGGTAAAGCAGGAAGACTGGTTTCAAAATACACAAAAAAATATTGAGACCATTCATTACGGGGAGAAGAAACTGGTACAACCGGAAAAGGCAAGATACGTTTATGAAATCAGCCGTTACATCGAATATGTCGAAAATGGTAATATGAAGTCCGGAGTACTGCTTCTGGAGTATTACACGGATTCCATAGATGAAGTATTGATGCATTATAAGAGTCAGAAATCAGCTTACTGCTATCTTCTGGATACAAACCGGCAATTATTGTACCATCCGTTTGAAAAAGAGATTGTTTCAGGAATTTACAAAGAAAAGACTGTAAAAGAGGCAATGGCCTGTAAAAATTACAGAATAGAAGAGAAAGGTGGAGAAAAATGGCTGATTGCGTGCCAGCAGATCGGCTATACCGGATGGAATGTGGTACTTGTAAGTTCGATGTCCAGTCTGGATTTTGAAAGTTATAATCTGCACTATGTTGCGTGGTTTACTCTTCTTCTGGTTGGTGTGATATTAATTTTGCTGGATATTTTACTTTTCAGAACCTTTACAAATCCGGTTTACCGGCTGCTTCAGACCATGCAGGAGTTCGGAAAAGGGAACTATGAGATCAAGGCAAAAGAAGAAGGCATCGGTGAGCTGAAGAATCTCAGTGCACATTTTAACATCATGGCAGATAAACTGCAGGAACAGATGGAAGAGATCCGTAAGAATGAACGGGAGCGGCAGCAGATGGAGAAGAAGTTACTGCAGTCACAGATTAATCCACATTTCCTGTATAATACATTGGATTCCATCATCTGGATGATACGAAGTGAGGAATATGACGGAGCAGGAGAGATGGTGTCTTTGCTTGCCAAATTTTTCCGGGTTTCGTTAAGTCAAGGGAAGGATATAATTCCGTTAGAAAAAGAACTGGAACATGCATCCAGTTATCTGGCAATCCAGAATATCCGCTTTAAGGATAAGTTTGAATTTCAGATAGAGGCAGATCCGGCGTTGTTAAAATATCTGTGTCCGAAATTGTCTATTCAGCCTTTACTTGAAAATGCTATATATCACGGTATGGAAGGAATGTATGAGGATGGAGAGATTACCATCCGGATCTATGATAAAGATGGAGATATCGGAATTGATGTGGCAGACAATGGTCTTGGAATGACACAGGAAACCATAGATCATATTATGCATAACAAAGTAATTTCGAGTAAACGTGGATCAGGGATTGGCGTACGGAATGTAAATGAACGAATCCAGCTGATCTATGGAAAAGCATATGGAGTAACCATCACAAGTGAACTGGATGAGGGAACAACTGCAACGATTACGATTCCAAAGATGGAGGAAAACGACGATGCAAAGTAGAAAAAAACATATAGTGCTGCTTCTGTTACTTCTTTTGATCGCAGTTGTATCTATGAAGATGATGGTAAACCAGAATCACACAGAGAAAAGGATAAGGATTACCGTAATCCTGCCGGAAGATGGTCAGAAAGATCTGCATGGTCTGTTAGACGGAATTCGTGACTGTGCTTACGATGAACATGTGAAATTAGATGTATGGTACAAAAGCAGTCTGACAGAAAAAACATTTGATAAGCTTCTGAAAGAAGAAACGGAGAATGGATCTAAGGGAGTACTGCTTGTATATCCGGAACTGTATCTGGAAAAAGAGAAAGGCAGTTATAAGAAAAACGATCTTCTTGCTGTGACAGATATGATGCAGAATGATTTTAAATATTATGCAACTATTGAAAAAAGCAGCAGGGAACAATATCGTCTGCCAGTGGAAGATGGAGTGCTGGAGCAGGTGCGAAATGGGGAAAAACCATTTATCTATGTAGAAAATACATACAGACTTGGTTATGAAAGCATGCAGATGTTAGAAAAGAAGGGGAAGACAAAAGAGATGAAAAATATTTGTCTAAAGCCAGTGAAATTAGATAAAGAAAGGATAGAAAGCGGTGAATATAATGCATTGCTTTCAAGGTGACAGTAAGATGAAAAGCAGTATAAAACATAAAATAGATAAATACAATCTTTTGCTGCTCATCTTGCTGCTCCTTCTGATCGGATTAGTAATTGCATGGAAAATGCCGCAAAAAGAAGATCAGTATATACATGTCGGTATTGCGGTATATGACCGGAATGATACATTTATGGAAAGCTATATCAGAGAACTGGAAGATAAGATTGGACAAAGTAAGATGCAGGGGAAGAAAGTATCTTATGACGTCTATGATGCAGAAGGAATCAGCAGCCGTCAGGAAAAGCAGTTGCAGGAGATGTATGCACAGGATTATGATGTGATGCTTGTGAATCTGGTGGAACCTGCATCTGCGGCAAGTGTACTGAATGACGCTAAAGATGCAGATATACCAGTTATTTTATTTAACAGGGAGATTGATGAAAAAGATCTGAAAATATCGAAAAATGTCTGGTATGTAGGAACAGATGCCAGAGCGGCCGGTGTGATGCAGGGAGAACTGTTAAAAGCTCTCTGGAAGAAACAAAGTAAAACACTCGACTGGAATGGCAATGGAATGCTGGATTATGTACTGGTAGAAGGAGAAGAGTCACATTTTGATGCAATCCGCAGAAC
>NZ_CAKRAH010000096.1 GCF_934294775.1 uncultured Dorea sp. | reverse complement strand
GTATCCGGATCTATGTACGAAGACTTTCTCATGCCAAATGCCGCCGGTGTCGGATATTCCTACAGTGCCTATAAATGGGACAATTCCATCAACGCATCCGATGGTATGCTTCGTCTTGTAATGGGACTTGGCACCCGGGCCGTTGACCGTACCGAGGGCGATTACCCGCGGATTGTGAATCTCTCTGCCCCGGACCGCTCTACCCTGACCGCAAGCTGGGCAAAGCACCAATATTCACAGCGTTATGTTGACCTTATGGATTATACTACAAAATCTCTTTCTTCCAGACCTTTGATGGCTGTAACTCCCCATATGGACAACTGGTATAAAAAGCTGGTGTTAGAACATGATTATGATGCAGAGCGGACATTTCGCGAACGTGGACAGCACCGTGAAATTCTCTTTGCAAGCTGTGAGGGACTTGTACGGAACAAAGAATTTACCGACTGCATGAAATCTCTTTTACATACCTTGCAAAATGCTTATCAATATCCTGTCGACATTGAATTTACCATCAATGGAAATGATGACGGTGAATTTGTCTTTAACTTATTACAGTGCCGGCCGCTTCAGGTAGGCACAAGGCGCGATGCTGTAGTTGTTCCTTCTCTTCCGGATGAAAAGACAGTTTTTTCCGTTACAGACGCTTCCATGGGCGGCTCGCGGGCAGAAGATATTGACTATGTGATCCTGATCGATGCGAAAGCTTATTATGAATTTCCATATAAGCGCAAACCAGACATTGCACATATTATCGGCGATATCAACCAGCATTTTCGTAAATCAAAAAAGAACCTACTTTTATTTGCTCCCGGCCGTATCGGAACTTCTTCTCCGGAACTTGGCGTTCCGGTAAGCTTTGCTCAAATCAATCATTTCTGTGCGATCTGCGAAATGTCCGATAGCGAAGCCGGATATATGCCTGAGCTCTCCTATGGCAGTCACATGTTCCAGGATCTTGTTGAAGCGGAGATTTTTTATACTGCGTTATTCGATAATCAGAAAACACGGCTGTTCCATAAGGATATTTTTCATGATATGTCTAACATTCTTACAGAGATACTGCCTGATTGCAAAGACTATGAAGATATTGTAAAGGTTTATCATACCGGGGATATGCATTTGAAATTATACTCAGATATCCAGAATGAGAAAACCATACTTGGATTCGAGTAATATCCGGTATATACAGAGGACCCGCCACTGGCAGCTTCTCTTGCATACTTAGGTATCAAAATGAGCAGTGTATACATAACGATCCATTCCCACTTCGTCTGTATATACACTGCTCATTCCTATTTTATATAACTCTGTCAGCTCATAACTTTCAAACTGATTTTATCCTACTTTTTATAAATTCCCTCTAACACATCGACCGTTCCTTCTATTCCAAGAAGGCTTGCATTTAAAAGTATCTGGTGGGAACTGATGCTTCCCCATTCCAGTCCCGTATGGGATTCATAATAATATTTGCGTTCCCGGTCCATACGTTTGATCCGGTCAAGCGCCTTCTTTTCTGACACATCATACCGTTCGGCAATGCGTTTTACACGGTCTGCCCTGTCAGCACAGATAAATACGTTTATACAGTTCGGATTGTCTTTTAATATATAATCCGCACAACGTCCAACGATTACACATGAACCTTTTGCCGCTAACTTTCGGATAATTTCCGACTGAAGTTCGAACATCTGCTCTGTGAGCGGCTGTACATATTCTTCTGAATTAATATAGGAAGAATATCCCATCGGTGAGATCACATAACTGGATACAAAACTATTAAGCGATGTCTCGTCAATCGCTTTTGCCGTCTCTTCCCTGATATCCATCTTCTCTGCTGCCATTCTGACCAGATTGTTATCATATAACGGAATATCCAGTCTTGTTGCAAGCAGATTCCCAATCTCATGACCGCCGCTTCCAAATTGTCTGCCTATTGTAATAATCTTATGTTCTGTCATAGGTATCCCTCCTTCAGATAAAAAGT
This sequence comes from uncultured Dorea sp., assembly GCF_934294775.1. Classification (GTDB taxonomy): domain Bacteria; phylum Bacillota; class Clostridia; order Lachnospirales; family Lachnospiraceae; genus Dorea_A. Next base: position 3,123 of record NZ_CAKRAH010000096.1, on the reverse strand, counting down.
AACGCAATAATTTGCCTTTATTATACCTTTTTTCATCAGAAAATACCATATATTTTCCCTGATTATTCTGTTAATTACCGCAGTTTATTTTTTCAAAAGTATGCCTGTTATTGCTTTAACTCACCTGACGTTTTTCTTCAACCAGAAAGCCCTTTTTACGTAACTCTTCTTCAATCAGATCCAGTGTTTCTTCACTGTCTGCGCTGACCTTATGATAATGATAATTGGATGTGATATTCTTAAGCGGACTTGATTTTCCACTTCTGATATCTTCCATAAATGCACCGACTTTTCTTCTGGAACTAAGTGCCAGATCCGCCTCCATCTTGCCATAGACTCTATGATGGATCATTACATTATCTACACATCCTCCAAGGTCTACGATGGCATTCAGTTCCTCTTCCAGCTGTTCATCTGTATGCTGTACTTTGAAGATTCTGCTCACCGTTTTTGGCTGGTTCAATATATATCCACGGTTTGTTGATATGATCTCATATCCTGCCGCCCTGATCAATGCAATATCCTGCACGATCACCTGACGGCTGACATTATAAAGAGAAGCAAGCTTTGTCCCTGATACCGGAGCTTTACTTTCCTGAATCTGTCTGATTATCTGTTCTCTTCTTTCAGATCCGTGCATTTTTCTGCCACCTCCCAATTCTTTATTTTCTGCTATTTCATCTACAGATTCTACCACTGGCTGATCTATCCGGATTGATCCATTTCTATGCATTTCCGCAATCTTCGAACAGATTAAATCGCATGGAGGTGTTTTAAAGAAATATCCAGAATCGGAGCCGAATGTGTCAGTGCCCCACTGGAAATGTAATCAACACCAAGCGAGGTCAGTCGTCCGATATTTTCTTTTGTTACATTTCCGGAACACTCTGTCTCTGCCCGTCCATCAATGATACGGATTGCCTCCTGCATCTCTTCCGTAGACATATTATCCAGCATAATGATGTCTGCACCTGCTTCTACAGCTTCTTTTACCATGTCAAGATTCTCTACTTCTACTTCGATTTTTCTTACGAATGGTGCATAGTCTTTTGCCATCTGTACGGCTTTTGTTACACTTCCGGCTGCACCAATGTGGTTATCTTTTAACAGTACCCCATCGGAAAGATTATAGCGGTGATTGTATCCGCCGCCGACTCTGACTGCATATTTTTCAAATATTCTCATATTCGGAGTTGTCTTTCTGGTATCCAGAAGCTTTGTTTTACTTCCTTCCAGAAGAGAAGCTACCGAATGTGTATAAGTTGCAATTCCGCTCATTCTCTGCAGATAGTTCAGTGCAACACGCTCACCGGAAAGAAGCACACGGATATCTCCCGTTACTTTTCCCATCAGCTGTCCGTTCTTTACTTCCTCTCCATCTTTGCAGAAGAATTCTACCTTTGTATCTTTATCCAGAAGTTCGAATACTCTCTGGAAGATCTGAAGTCCTGCGATTACTCCGTCCTGCTTGCAGATTAAGTCTACTTCTCCCTTTACCGCTTCATGCATAACCGCATTCGTTGTTACATCTTCACTTGAAATGTCTTCTTTTAATGCCTCCAGGATCAGGTGATCCACCTGTAATGTCATTGTTATATTATTCATAGCCTGTCTCCTTTTTCCCTTATCTAATTTGTCTTACATCAGAGTGTATTTTTTAATTCTTTTTGTTTTCTATTGCTGCTTATACATTCTACAGACACTATCTGACAGTTACACAGCTTTTTTCTCGGATGCTTTTTCCTGTATTTCTTCTGCTGTAATCTTTTTCGCTGCCCGTTTTGCAAATACCAGACTTTCCAGAAGCGAATTACTTGCCAGACGGTTCGCTCCGTGAACTCCGTTGCAGCTTGTCTCACCAACCGCATACAGATGTTCCATAGATGTCCTGCTGTCTGAATCCACCCAGATTCCCCCCATAAAATAGTGCTGTGCCGGTACAACCGGGATACATTCTTTTGTTACATCATAGCCTTCTTCCAGGCAATGCTCGTAGATGTTTGGGAAATGTTTTAAAATGGTCTCTTTTGGAATATGTTCCATAGAAAGCCATACATGGTCTGTTCCGTCTTTTTCCATCTCTTTCCTGATTGCCTTCGTCACCACATCTCTTGGAAGAAGCTCATCTACAAAACGTTCTTTGTTCTTATTATAAAGGACAGCCCCCTCGCCTCGTACGGACTCTGATATCAGGAAGCGTCTTCCCGGTTTCTTGGAATACAATGTTGTCGGATGGATCTGTACATAGTCCAGATGCTCCAGACGGATTCCATGCTTTTTAGCAATCTCGATCGCATCACCTGTCAGATGTGGGAAATTTGTAGAATGCTGGTAAGTACCTCCGATACCACCACTTGCAAGAATCGTATTCTCTGCATAGATTTCATAAGTTCCTTTTTCATTCTTTGCTTTGATTCCCACGCATTTTCCGTCTTCGATGATCACATCTGTCATCTCTGTATATTCATACATTTTCACATTTTTCATTTTTTTCACTTGCGCAAGTAATTTGCTGGTGATTTCTTTTCCTGTAACATCTTCATGGAACAAAATTCTTGGTTTTGAATGTGCACCTTCTCTTGTATAGGCAAATTCTCCATCCTTCTTTTCAAATTCCACTCCGTATTTTACCAGATCATTGATGATATCTCTGGAATTACGGATCATAATATCTACGGATTCTTTGCGGTTCTCATAATGACCTGCTTTCATGGTATCTTCAAAGTAGCTGTCATAGTCACCTTCGTCTCTTAATACACAGATTCCCCCCTGTGCAAGGAAAGAATCGCTGCTTTCCAGATCAGACTTGGTAATTAATATAATATCCTGTTCTTCTGGTAAATTCAAGGCACTAAAAAGTCCTGCAACCCCACTTCCTACAATTACTGTATCTGCATTCATTTTCATAATAACATCCTCTTTTCATATACTGCGTTTTTTCCGTCCACAGCCAGTGATACTGACTGTTCAAACTTTCCACATTATACCACTGTTATTTACATGTGACAAGACACATGTTGCATTTTCCTTTACAGTAGAGAGTGCTATTGCTGTTTAATACATTAATTTGGGTTGGATTCCCGGTCCTTGCGTATGCCTTGGTATAAGATCTGGTCCGCGACT
>NZ_CAKRAH010000095.1 GCF_934294775.1 uncultured Dorea sp. | reverse complement strand
ATGCTGCCTTGGCTCAGTCGGTAGAGCGTCGCCTTGGTAAGGCGGAGGTCGGCGGTTCGATTCCGCTAGGCAGCTTACAAAGAAAACCCCGTAAACCAGTGAAAAACTGCGGATTTACGGGGTTTTTCCTATGTCAGGAATGATATGGAAATGTCTGATAATTCTTTTGCTGTATCAGGTTTTACCACTAAATCACTCTTGCGTTGTGGTAAAAATGGTGGTAAATGTGGTAAAAAATAGTGGTAAAATTTATGCTGTTCTGTAGATTACCTGTCGTTATCGAAAATTTTAACGGATTCTGTTAATCTTTTTCGAATTATATGAATATAATGGTCGTAGGTTGTGCTAACTTTTTGATGTCCCATAAGTATGGATACGACTTTAATATCTGTTCCTTCTTCAAGAAGACGACTGCCAAAAGAATGCCTTAATGCATGTAATCCACATTTTTGAACAGAGCAGTTAGCGTTTTTGAGCATGATGTTTAGAGAGCGTCGAAGATTATCTCTATTTTTCATGCCAGGATTTTTCCGGCTTGCAATACATACAAGATCATCGTCTGTGTGAGATGGATTAAGTTCTGAAAAATATTCAATAGCTTCTTGCGCTCTTGCACTTAGTGGTATGGAACGTCTGCCAGCAGGTGTTTTAGGGGTATCTTTAATTATATAGGTGTATCGGCAGCCATATTCTTTTGAATCAGTTTTTATACGTGTAACAACGCGAGATATGGATATTGTCTTTGCTGATAAGTCAACATCCCTCCAACGAAGTTCTTGCAATTCACCAATTCTAAGTCCAGTATACATAATTAATATAATAGCCCAGCCATTGGAGGCGTATTTAGCTTTTTTAGCCTCCTTATATAACTTATCCATATCTTACTTGTCTAAGAACGGAATTTCCTTTTTATGGGTTAATACGGCCCTCTCAGAGGGAGCTCGGAAATCTATTAGAACATCGGAAGAAAGGGGAATTTCATTTTGCTTAATACCATATTCTAATGCATGGCGTACAACACGAATTGTTTTTACGATTGTATCGCGGGCATATTTTTTCGTGTAAGTTAAATAGTCTACATATTCGCTGAGAATTTTTGGGGTAATTTGTGTTAATTGTAAGTTGCCAATAATACATTCCTTTGGAATAACGCGAGACAGAATGATTTCACGATAATCAGAGAGTGTTCTGGCCGATATATCCTTTGCAGCCAAATTTTGTTCGTTTGAGATAATAGGTGTATAGTTCATATAAGTACCTCCAAATTTTTTATTGTTTATCCTAAATATGGAAGATTTTGAAAAAGTTGTTTTTAAAACGTAGAAAAACAAATATGTGATAGGAAGATTAGTGTTTATAGAAGAAAAAAATGTATATTCTGTAGAGTTTTTTGTATGTACATGATGTTATTCTACTTATATAATTAGAAATGTTGTAGAAAGAAATAGGAGGTATCAAGATGGCCAAGAAAATTTTAATTACCGGAGGCGCCGGATATATCGGTAGCCACACAGCATTGGAACTTTTGAACGAAGGATATGAAGTTGTTGTATATGACAATCTTTGTAATTCATCAAAAGAATCTTTAAAGAGGGTAGAAGAACTTACCGGAAAACACATTACATTCTATGAAGGAGATGTAATGGATGAAGTTGCTTTAAAAGCAATGTTCGAAAAAGAAAGTGTAAATGCAGTTATTCACTGCGCAGCGCTCAAAGCAGTCGGAGAATCCGTACAGAAGCCATTAGAGTACTACCGTAATAATATAACAGGAACCCTGACACTTATGGATATTATGAAACAGACAGGTGTGAAAAATATCGTATTCAGCTCATCCGCAACCGTATATGGAAGCCCGGAAGAGATGCCAATCACAGAAGATTGCCCGAAAGGACAGTGCACGAATCCATATGGCTGGACTAAGTCCATGATGGAACAGATCATGACAGATCTACAGAAGGCAAATCCGGATATGAACGTGATCCTGCTTCGTTATTTTAACCCGGTAGGGGCTCACGAAAGCGGACGTATTGGAGAAGATCCAAAGGGAATCCCGAACAATCTGATGCCATACATTTCACAGGTAGCAGTCGGAAAACTGGAAAAACTGGGCGTGTTCGGTGACGACTACGACACACCGGACGGAACAGGAGTCCGTGACTACATTCACGTAGTAGACCTTGCGAAAGGGCATGTAAAAGCAATCAACTACATCTTCAGCAATCCGGGACTGGATGTAATTAACCTTGGAACAGGTGTAGGATATTCTGTACTTGATATGGTAAAAGCATTCGGAAAAGCATGCGGAAAAGAGATTCCATACGAGATTAAACCAAGAAGAGCCGGAGACATCGCAATGTGCTACGCAGATCCGGCAAAAGCAGCTAAAGTTCTTGGATGGAAAGCCGAAAAAGGACTGGATGAAATGTGCGCAGACACATGGAGATGGCAGTCGCAGAATCCAAATGGATATGAAGCATAGAGTATTAATAAGTCGGGAGTATTTAGTATATATATGAGGTGGCTCGTTTATGAGCCACCTCTTGATACTACATCAGTTTCGTGCACAGCTTCAAACCATGCTTTTTTAGCGTCGATAGCATTTTCTAATGCGGTTTCTAAAGTGCCTCCACAAGTTATACAACCAGGTAAATCAGGGTAAGAAACCACGAATCCGCCTTCATATTTATCTTCTACAATTTTCAGTGGATAAGATATTTTCATATAATCATATAGTTCTTTTATCATTTTTTGTCTCACTTTCCTTTTAAAAATTGTATTATTAATTATCTTCAATGCAAAATATATTTATTTTAACAAAATTATTGCGTTAAATATATAAGAAATCTTGAGTGTATTGTGGAGAAAAACTAAATTTGATTGATAATGGAAAGTACATACAAAAATGGACTGAATGTGTCATTAATAAGCAAGGACAGAATCAATTTTAGGCTTCTGTCCTTGCTTGTGGTTTATAAGACACTTGGGAGTATGGTATTTAAGATTGAGAGATTTCATCAATTAATTTTAATTCTTCTTCTGAAAATGGAGCACAGGAAGTGGCTTTGACATTATCAAGAATCTGCTGTGGCTTGGAGGCACCGATCAGAACACTTGTAACTTCTTTGTGCTGAAGAAGCCATCCAAGAGCCATGTCTGCAAGTTTTTCACCACGCTTTGCTGCCAGATTATTTAACTTACGAATCTGCTCCAGCCTATGACTATCAAGAGTGGTTTCTTTCAGGAATCTTCCGTCCGTACGGATACGGCTGTCGTCAGGAATTCCGTTCAAATAACGGTCGGAAAGTTGTCCCTGAGCGAGTGGACTGAAGGTAATCAGACCCTTCTGTAATCTGTCTGTCATATCTTTCAGACCGTTTTTTTCCACCGTCCGGTCAAAAATTGAGTAGCGATTTTGATTAATGATAAACGGACAATGCAGTTCTTTGAGAATCTCTGTAGCCTCATTTAATGTCTTTCCGTCATAATTGGAAAGTCCGACATAGAGAGCTTTTCCACTTTGTACCACACTTGCCAACGCACCCATTGTTTCTTCTAAAGGAGTATCAGGATTCATTCTGTGATGATAAAAGATATCTACATATTCCAGCCCCATCCGTTTCAGACTCTGATCTAGACTTGCAAGAAGATATTTCCTGCTGCCCCAGTTTCCATATGGGCCTTCCCACATATCATATCCGGCTTTGGTAGAAATAATTAGTTCGTCACGGTAAACGCCAAGATCTTCTTTCAGAATACGACCGAAATTCTTTTCAGCGCTGCCAGGTTCCGGCCCATAATTATTTGCCAGATCAAAATGTGTGATTCCGTTATCAAAAGCGGTAAAGCAAAGCTGCTTCATATTTTCAAAATTTGCTGTATCTCCAAAATTGTGCCACAGTCCGAGTGATATCTTAGGTAATAACAGGCCACTCTTCCCGCAACGATTATATTCCATTGCTGTATATCTTTCTTTTGAAGCCGTGTACATATTCATATCCTCCTAAGTTTTATATTAAATGTTGTAACAAATTATCTACTTACCTTTTCGGAAAGTCAAGAAGGTGTTTTTAATCAAATAGAAATTCATATTTTTTGAATAGGATTTCAAATGTTCATATATAAATCCAAATGTTACACTTTAATCATGCTAAAGAGCTGCGCAGAAAAATGTAAGAAGGAGTAAAGAGGAATGGAAAACAAAAGTAAAAGCAGTGTAGTATACCAGGGAAAGATTCCAGGAAGAGTAAAATACACATTTGCATTTGGGGCATTAGGTAAGGATTTAATATATGGGATGATCGCAACATTTTCAATGATTTACTTTACAGATATCATTAAAGTGGCACCGGCATTTATAGGAACGATGTTTTTCGTGGCAAAGATCTGGGATGCGTTTAATGACCTGTTTATGGGAATGATCGTAGATAATACAAGAAGCCGGTTTGGAAAGTTTGTTCCATGGCTTGTGATTGGAACGTTGATCAATGCGTTCGTATTCGTAATCGTATTCACAGATTTTCATCTGACAGGCGTGAAGCTTTGCATCTTTGCAACAGTTGTATATATCTTATGGGGAATGACTTATACTATCATGGATATTCCGTATTGGTCAGTAATCCCAAATTTAACTTCTGATCCACAGGAACGTGAAAAAGTGTCTGTATTACCAAGAATTTTTGCAAGTATCGGACAGTCACTGATTATCGCAGGATTCGGTGTACAGATTATCAAAGGACTTGGTGGTGATTACACAGGATATCACAGATTTGCATTGATCATAGCAGCAACATTTATTTTTACAATGGCTGTATGTGTCATCAATCTGCCAAAGATTCAGCATGATGTTGAGAAAAAGGACAAGATGAAATTCAAAGACATCTTTACTGTTATTAAAAAGAATGACCAGTTAAGATGGGCAGTATTACTGATTCTTTTGTATAATGTAGCGATTCAGGCAATCATGGGAGTGGCAACTTATTACTTTAGTTATGTATGTAATAACGCCGGAATGTTATCTGCATTCATGATCAGTGCATCCGTTGCGGAAGTAATCGGACTTCTGATCTTCCCGAAGGTAACAAAGGTATTATCCAGAAAGAAAGCATTCCTGATGGCATGTGTACTTCCTCCAATTGGTCTGATCCTTTTGCTTGTTGTTGGTATTGTATGTCCGAATAATATTGCATTGACAGCAATTGCAGGTGTGATTGTTAAGACAGGAACAGGTCTGGAACTTGGATGTGCGACTGTATTCCTTGCAGATGTTGTGGATTATGGGGAATATGTTCTTGGAGTGAGAAATGAAGGTGTTGTATTCTCCTTACAGACATTGATTGTAAAACTGACGGCAGCATTTACTTCTTTGGCAATCGGATTTGTACTGGAACTTACAGGATATGTACCAAATGCAGTACAATCGCTGGCAACACAGAATTCTATCCGTGTACTGATGTGTGTTGTACCAACAATCGGAGTTGTTCTGGCATATATCGTATATAAGAGCAAATATAAATTGAGTGATGAGTTTATGAAAAAAGTGGTAGCCAAGATTAATGGTTCCGGAGAGGAAGCATAAAAAAGAAATACATAGAACCTGTCACCTGGCAGCTTCTATTGCATACTTTGGCATATAA
>NZ_CAKRAH010000094.1 GCF_934294775.1 uncultured Dorea sp. | reverse complement strand
TGAAACCGCCGTGTACCGAACGGTACGCACGGTGGTGTGAGAGGACGGCGGTTAGTCACCGCCTCCTACTCGATTTTTTTGAAGTAATCCCACTTATCCACCATAAAAAAGGAGTTATCCCCGGGAAACTGTGGATAACTCCTTTTTTGTCTGATAATTAGTGGATAATTATCGACATAGAATGACAATGATTATAAGGAGCGGGACTTTTCTGTACTTACATTGATGCATTCGATGACAGCACCACGCATACCTGCCTTTTCGAGAGCCTCACAACCTTCGATTGTGGTACCGCCAGGTGAGGTAACCATGTCTTTTAACTCGCCCGGATGAATGCCTTTTTCAAGAATCATTTTTGCAGTACCAAGACAGGTCTGGGCTGCAAGACGGTAAGCTGTTGCCCGTGGAAGACCTTGTTTGACTCCGCCGTCTGCCATAGCTTCGATGAACATTGCCACATAAGCCGGTCCGCCGCCGCTGAGTCCGCATGCTGCATCAAGCAGATGTTCCGGGATCATCTCTACAACACCGATGGCGCTGTAGATGGATTTTGCAACTTCGAGTTCTTCTTCCGTCAGATCGTTGTCGGAACAAAGGGCAAATGCGCCTTCGAATACTATGGCCGGTGTGTTCGGAAGAAGTCTTAAAATTCTAGGTGTACCGTCGATCATATTCTGAAGTCTTTCGACTGTGACTCCGGCAACGATGGACATTAAGGCTTTGCCATCCAGTGCTTTTTTACACTGGGAAAGTGCTTCGGCAGCATTTTGTGGTTTTACTGCGAGAAGGATGATATCACTTTTTTCGCAGACATCTTCGTCATTGTCTGCGAGATTGACACCCCATCCGTCTGCTTTTTCCATCATAGCTGGATTGATGTCATAGACATAGACATTTTCTTTGTTTAATACGCCGCTTTCGAGTGCACCGTAGAGGATGGCGCCACCCATATTACCACAGCCGATAATTCCGATTTTTTTTGTGATCATGGTTTTCTCTCCTTTTTGTGGATATGTATTATATTTAATTAGGGACAGGTCTTTTTTAATTAGGGACGGGGTTTTCTTAAAAATTCCCCGGCCCCAATAGGACTAATAGGATTTTACGGAGTCTGTTTGTGAAGCTCCCATGCTTTTTCGATCGTTCCAGGGGTCTCAAGCAGAAGTTTCGTTCCTTCTGCCATACATCTTGCAACATAGAACATACCTTTCTGTCCGATGCTCATGCCCGCCTGTTTTGCAGCGGCCCAATGGTGCAGAGGGGTACCTTTGCACATAGTAGCAGCGCTGAGGGTAATGAGTGGAACGGTGTGGCTTACCTGGGAAGCATCGGTTCCGATTGCGATCGGTACCGGCTCATCTTCCAGTGGTTCCAGATCAGAGAAGTAAGTACCGTCATTGACAAGACCAGCTTCTTCGGTGATCTCTTTTGCAAAATCCAGTTCTTCCTGTGTATAAGTTGGTGTAGGAACCTTCGTCATTGCTTCATAATATAATTCTGTCAGAACACGGTTTACCTTCATCTCGCTGCAGCTTGCAACCAGCTCAATATCGACGGTGGTATCAGTCATAAGTGCGGCCCCTCTTGCGCAGTTGTCTACGCGTTCGCTTGCGTCTTCGGTACGTGAGCGTAAGTAGGAGCGGATGAAATAGTTGGTCTTGGCGATATCTGGAACGACATTGGCCGGAAGTCCGTTATCGATGTAGGCATAATGCATTCTTACATCTCCGGGAACGTGTTCGCGCAGGTAATTGACACCAACATTCATAAGTTCGGCAGCATCAAGTGCACTCCGGCCTTTTTCCGGAGCCTTGGCAGCGTGGGAGCTGAGACCATGGAACGTATAGTTCTTGATATCCTGTGCCTGCCAGATATCGTTGCTGACACGGTTGCGGTCAAATGGATGCCAGGTAACTGCAACGTCCAGATCGTCAAAGACACCCTGGTCATTCATAACGATCTTTCCGGACATAATCTCTTCGGCAGGGCATCCGAAGACGCGGATGGTTCCAGAAGTATGAGTAGCTTCCATGTCGGCCTTTAAAGCGCATGCGGCAGCGGCAACAGCAGTTCCAAGAAGGTTGTGTCCGCAGGCGTGACCGACACCGGCCAGCGCATCGTATTCGGCAAGGAAGCCAAGTACCGGTTTGCCGCTTCCCCATGTCGCTGTAAATGCAGTCTCGATTCCGGCAGTTTTCCATACGACTTCGAAGCCCTGACTTTCGAGATAGTCAGCCAGGCACTTAGAAGAGAGTACTTCTTTATAAGCAAGTTCCGGATGCTGGAAGATGTAGTTGGCGGTATCCACCAGCTCATCCTGGTGTGTGTCTAACCATGTGGCAATAATATTATCTGATATATGTTCGGTTGTTAATTTATTCAAATATAGATACCTCCTGTTTTTTTGATATGTACTCCCGGGGTGCCTGGTATTTTGGGCATTGCTTTTGTAATTCTCTTTCCGGAAAGACATGATTGTAATCTTGTAGTTCTCATTTTAGCACAGAAAAGCAGGATGTAAATAGATTTCCTAGTTTTCTTGTAGGAATAATACAAAATCTTTCATAAATTTGAATTACTATGCGTTTGGAAGAATCTGGTCAGCTGACAGGTCGTGTGGCTGACAGATTCTGTATATATTATTGAGTTGAAGAAACAGGATAGAGTCCGGATAATACATCTAGATATTCCTGACCAAAAGTATTTACATAATCAGCAAGTGCAAGCTTTACCGCTTCTTCGCCTTTTTCACCAAGTGCATCGATCAGTGCCTGACTGACGGTATATTTCAAATGTGCAGTATGGAAGTTAAAGTCTTTCATGCAGGATGAGCCAAGTGCTGCCTTTTTCTTAGCCAGTTCTTCGACTTCTTCCGGTGAGAGTGGATGTCCCCAGTCAAATTCGCAACGGTCACCGCCCCAGCTCATAGAAGTGGCGGTCGGGGTACAGACGAAGTCCGGACGGAAGCCCTGATAGACGGCGTTATCTACATTTACACAATAATATTTTCCATATTCGGTGATATTATGTTTCTGCCATGCCTCGCACCAGGCACATTTGGAAATGTAGGTCTGAAGGGTCGGTTCGGTGCGCAGTGTGCCGAATTCCATCTGGCCCGGATAGTCAGGCTTCCATTCGCCGTAGGCCTGATTGGTCATGGTGGTGAGTTCATCACCGTGGGCTTTTGCGTTGGCAGCCATTCTGGCGCCGCGTTCATTGCCGTAGGTTGTCATTCCGGTAAGGATGGCTTCTTTGCCGGCGTCGCCGCATAATTCAATGGCGTGTTTTGCAAGATATGCGAACATCATGGCGTGATGTTCGATGGTACAGGCGGTTGTCTGAGGGTTCATAATGAAAACTCCTTTCGTGTTATGATTAAGTTGTATATTCAATTACTGTTTTTACATAATGTAAACAGCAGTGTGAAGATAGCAGCTATATTTTTACTATACAACATTTGTGTGGGAAAAGAGGGAAAATATTTGATTTTTTCCGCAGTTTCCGGATGAAAAAAATTCAGGACTGAAAATTCTGTGTGATTTGGCTAAGTTTTTTGAATAAAACAGGAAAGAACCGGGAAATGCTTGCATAAATTAGAAAATGGGTTATGATAAAGGAGAAACAAGTGTTGTCTTGTGTATCAGAAGTAAGATATCTGCCATTTTGGGGCGGTGTGAAACATGTAAGGACATTCTTGAAAAAAGGGAGAGAAGTTTATGAGTCGAAGAAGACGGAAAAGCCGGGTTAAAAGAAGACGGAGAAGGTTAAATATATTAGTTGGAATCATATGTATCGGGGTAGTTGCATTTGCCGGAGTGACGGCAGTGCGTATGATGCAGAAGAATAATGCGAAGCAGACAGCAAGCACCGATACAACAGCTACAACGGATAAAAAAGAATCAGCGGATCAATCAACGCAAAAAGGGAAGGATCTTACGAAGGCACTTACAATAGAAACGGAAGATACATCCGATGAAGCAGCACAGGCAGAAGAACTGGACAGAAGTGATTTTGCGGTGCAGCCGGGAAGAACGGTTGGTACTACGGAAGAGTCGGATGAAAAGGTTGTATACCTGACACTGGATGATGGTCCGTCACAGAATACACAGAAGGTTCTGGATATTCTGGATAAATATAATGCAAAAGCAACATTCTTCGTAACGGGTGCGATGCCGGAGTACAAAGACATGATTAAGGTGGCGTATGATAAGGGACATACTATCGGAATGCATACATATTCTCATGATTATGCGAAGGTGTATGCGTCTGTAGATTCTTATTTTCAGGATCTGGATCAGGTGGCGCAGATTGTAAAGGAAGAGATTGGATATGTGCCATGCTTTATCCGTTTCCCGGGCGGATCATCGAATACGATATCTGCAAGCTATACGAGGGGAATTATGTCTACACTGACAAAAGAGGTACAGGCAAGAGGCTACCAGTACTACGACTGGAACGGAAGTTCCGGTGACGGAGCTGTCAGAACGACAGAACAGCTGGTTGCACAGGCGACAAGCTTCCATGATAATAATATCGTATTACTGTCGCATGATTCAGCAGCGAAGGATACAACGGTAGAAGCACTGCCGCAGATTATAGAGTATTATCAGTCGCAGGGATATGTGTTTAAGGCATTGGATCTGAATAGTTATGTGGCACATCATGGGGTAAATAATTAAGGAAGATCAGAAAGATAACAGGAAATCGGAGGATAGTAGATTTCCTGTTATCTTTTTATACTTAAGTATGCAATAGAAGCTGCCGGTTCTCTATGTGTATCTAGCAAGAAACTATGGAGAATAAAATAACGGAATATCCGGTGGAAAACAGGTAAATACAAAGAAGAACAATGCCGTTACAGCCCAGAGTGTAATAATATATGTCCGGTCCGATGCCCGCATGGACCGGTTCTGTAAGTAAAAATGATTCGCGGAAACAAAAGCAATCAACACGCTTGAAAAGAAAAGCAGAATATCAATCAGCAGGAAATTCCGCCCGATGATTCCGCTGTAAGTATAAAAGAAAGCTACGGTAAAAACCATACCAGATACGACACCGATATATCTGCTGTAAAAGAACCGGAGAGGTGATCTGCGGTAGCAGGTATATTCCAGCGCAGAGACGAATAAGAATGGAAAGAATAAAAGCTTCAGATGTTCCCACACGGATTCATTGACCGGACAGAACAATGCGGTAAAGGCAGAATTCCCAGAGAACGAATAGAAAAAATGATTCCAGGTTCCCAAAGCAGCGGTCAGAAGGAATGGCCAGAGGAGTATGTGTTCCGAACGGGTAGAATGTGCAAGAGAAGTTGTTAGAGTGTGCAGGCGGCTGATCATAGAGTTTTTTATAGAATGAATAAAATGTTGCATGGTGGTAGCTCCTTGTATAAGACATAAGATAACGGATAATCCGGGTAACATATATATATGAAGAAAAACAATAACTTATGTTTCCGATGTCTGCAAAAGGAGATTACGCTAACTGATTTAGGAAGAATAATAGAGGTTGCGATGAACAAATATAGCCGAATTTTTAAAACAATTAAAATTTTTTGAAGATTTTCAAAAAAAGTTGTAAAAAACACTTGCATTTCTAAAACATCTGCTATATAATATATCTTGTCGTTACGGAGAACGTAACACAGACAATTAAAGATGCGCGATTAGCTCAGTTGGTAGAGCACCTGACTCTTAATCAGGGTGTCCAGGGTTCGAACCCCTGATCGC
>NZ_CAKRAH010000093.1 GCF_934294775.1 uncultured Dorea sp. | reverse complement strand
TTATTTGAAGTATAACGCCTGAATTCTTCTTTTTACGTTCAATGTAATAATTCCACATTGTTCATGTAACTTTTTATAATTATCCTTCTTTTACACCAGTAGTTTATCAGTCCTTTCGTAACTGTTCTTCTGTAATAACCACGTAAAACTCTTTACAAAAAAAGAAAGAATGGGATCAAACTCCTGATCCCATTCTTTCTTTTTTATTCCAATCCGTTATATAGTTTTGTACTTATTTTTTCTTAATCTCTTTCGTCTCGATAATGAATTTCACTTCACCCTTCTGACCTTCTTTGATGCCTCCGAAGCTCTGGTACGCTTCGTCTGCTTTTTTGGCATCTTTTACGTTCTGGATTACTTGTTTCAGATCATCTCCTGCAAGATTCCCGAGCTTCTGGATGCCTTCTTTATCAAACTCTTTCATTGCTTCTGCCAGTGTATTACCGCCTGTGGCAAGTGCCGACATTCCTGTATTCAGCTGGCTTCCGGCTGCGGCAAGTTTCTGAGTTCCGGCTCCTAATGTCTGTGCGCCGTTATAGATCTGGCTTACACCTGAAGCATATGCTTCGATACCGCTTGTCAGGTTCTCGCTTCCGGCTGATAATTTGGCTACTGCGCCGTTTAACTGTGTCAGTGCTTCTTTCAGATATGCGACATTTCCGGAGACTGCAGATAACTGGCCTGTGTAAGCTTTTAATGCCGTGACACTTGCGTTCAGCTGATTTAACGATGCCATAAGTCCGTCCGGGTTGGTAGCTGTGAGGACTCCCTGTATATTCGCAAGCTGATCTTTAATATTCTGCACATAGCCACTGATATCAAGACTTGCCATATCCGGCTGATACCGGCTTATGATCTGTGCTTTCTGCTCTTCTGTAATCTCCTGTTTTTCTACCATAGATGACAAAGTCGTATCCAACTGGGATTTTGCAAGGTTTGCAGCTTCTGTACGGATCTGTTCATTGATTGCTGCTGTGTCAATGCCTGTCACCATATCCTGTGCCGACTGCACGCTTGCCTTTAAGCCTTCCAGCTTCTGCAGTGTGCTTTCTGCATTCTGTCCGACATTTGCAGCTTCTTCTGATATCTGTGCTGTTCCGGATGGAATCTGTACTTTACCAAGTGCTCCTGATAAAGTTCCAAGTCCGTTTTTAATCTGTGTGGCACCTTCGGTTAATTTAGATCCGTTTGTATCCAGTGTACCAAGTGCCGTATTCAGTCCCTGCACTCCGCTGTTAAGTGCATCCATTCCGCTGGTATATTCTCCTAAGTAGCTTTGCATCTGCGAAAGTCCGCTTGCCAGTTCATCGGTTCCGTCCACTAATTTGGACGATGCATCGGTAAGCTTTTCCATGCTTTCTGTCAGATCACCGGCATCTTTCAGATCATCGTCTTCCAAATCCGACAGCAATCCTGATGACAGGATCGTCGCCGTAAAATCAAGCGAAAAATTCTTCGCATCTGCTGTAATCTCTACGTAATCCGGCAGATCAATATCCTCTGTCGGTTCATAGTCCTTTAATCCCAGACTGTCAGACAGTCCCGGAAACGCAAGACCCAGGACGACGCTCTGTCCATCCTGATCCATAACCTTTCCATTTGATACTTCTACATTGGAAAATGTATCTGACGGCAGCATCACTGCTGACAATGCCGTAAATGGTACTGCTGCCGTTTTCTTTTCACCGTCCGAGTCTATCTCTTCTGATGCCTGGTTCGTATACTCAAACCGGATCTTTATCTTACCGGATACGCCTGCCATCTCTTTGGCCTTTTTCTCTTTTCCATCCAGATAATAGCGTACCTTCACCGATACCGGCAATTTTTTATCTGTCTCACCTTCATAGGAGATATCATTTCCCTGGTTCTCCCATACAAGATTGCCGTCTCCGGCATCTACATAAGTCTCATCGCCGTCTGTATTCCTGATATTCTGAAGTTCAGAATAATCTTCCAGACTTTTGGAATTTCCCGGGTTCTTTAAGGTTTCTTTTACTTTAATCTCTTTTGCTGTTCCATTGGCTTTTGCTGTGACATAGACGCTTTCACTTTTATTTACAGTGTCCTGTGACTGGTCATTTGTCTGCTCTTCCGTCACTGCATCCTGACTCTCTGCGGCATATACGGTATGACCCATATAACCACTTCCGGATATCATCATTCCGACAAGCATAAGGGCAACTACTTTTCTCTTCATCCTTTCTGCCTCCTCATTTTATCTACGATCATTTCTAATTCAATCATAGGTTCTCATTCTTGCTGTGAAGTGCAGGATTTGTGTTTCATCCTGCACACTTCACTTGTTATCAGATATTTTCTCTTATAGCTTATTCCACATTTTTCAGTGCTTCGTCCATCGGCACTTTTTTGATTCTGCGGTATTCCAGAAGTGCAACCACACCATATGTAAGGAATCCAATCACGAACATCTTCACATATATCATCGGATTGATCCATAAGGTAATCCATCCCGAGAAACTATCCAGCATCACTGCACGGAAGATTTCCTTCATAAAGATACCCTCTATCGGAAAACTGATCAGTAATTCTACGATAACCACCAACATCGTTGACAGGATATATAACCGGCTGATTTCCCCATTGGTATATCCGAGAATCTTCGTCATGGAAATTGCCTGTGCATTTTTTTCAATGATGAGTTTTGACAGCAGATAGATGACGATCATATAGATCATGACTGCAAATCCATTTACCAGTCCCATCATACTTCCCATAGATACATCCATCTGTCTGGATACTTTGGTAAGCGCCTCAAGATCAATCACAGATCCTATATATTTTTCATCGATGTCTTTGATCTTCGTATTGGAAAAATATCCTGCATAATAATCATTTCCAAGGTCAAATGTATCATTTAACTGATCCCTGTTCATGAATACGCAGACTGCACCTGTATAATCATAGATACCGGTTACTTTAAATTTATAGTTCTTTTTCTCATATTTTTCTTTTAACTGTATGGTATCGCCCTTGCTCAACTCGTATTTGTCTGCATATGCCGATGAAATGTAGACACCATCTTTTACATCCGCTTTGATATATCTGCTGTCTGGTTCAATACCGTACAGGGCAACCTCTTCGCTTCTTACTTTGTCGGAAACGGTATTCAGCGAATAGGCACTGAACTTTTCTGCCGATTTGTTACCGGTCTTTGTTCCGTTCGAAAACTGCATAAGAGAAATCATGCTTTCAAGCTTGCTTCCACTCACTGCATCCATCGGTACTTCCAGCATATACTGGTATTTTGCCAGCATATTTTCCTGTATCTCCGTCTGGAAATGAGACAGGGCTGATGGCAACAATAATCCGAAGAATAACAATAGATTCGCAAACAGGATTCCTACAAATAATACGATGTAATTGCTCATATTCTGGAAAATGACTCTCAGGCGGAATCTTCTGAATATCCCGATTCTGGTACTTAAGTTTACCGCGCGCTTCTGTTTTTTCGAAGAGAGATCTCTTCTTATGAACTTCAGTGGTGATAATTTTAATTTGTGATGCAGGATTCCATAATTGATCAGTAACATGATCAGAACCGGAACAACCGTCGTCATCCAGAATGCCTCTGCATTCCATATCGTTTCATACGTAGGAAGACTGTAGCTTCCATAATACATGCCGGCACATACATTCTTAAGCACTGTGTATCCCAGGATATTTCCAACCAGCGCACCAATCAGTGTGATGATAACCGGAAGCGCCATATAGTGCCGGATCAATTCACTTCTTGTGTAGCCAGATGCGCGCAGTGTTCCGATTACTCCGGATTCTTTTCGTATCGTATTACTGATCGTGATTCCGAATACAAATGCAAGAATCGCAATGATCATGTACAGCATGACGATAATCATCGCCCTGTCACCGCCCATATCATCTCCTGTAAAATGTATCGCCTGATTCTGATACTGTGGGATAAAGCTTTCCAGTGTCACCACCTCTGCGATGTCTTCCATCAGATCTTCGGATACTTTCTTTTCCTGTTTTTCAGTTGCTGGTTTTTTGTCATATTTCCAGGCGTAATCGTATTGGATTTTCGACTGATTTAAGCTTGCAAAATCTTCATCCGTAATAATCGCCACACCGAATTTTACTGCATCGAACATGGTGTCATTATTGCTCTGGAACAGTGCACTGTAATCTGATAACGCTACAAGACCAGTGATCTTATAGCTTTGTTTTCCCTTTTTCAGCAGGTCTCCAATTTCCAGATTATTATTGTCTGCATACATACGGTCAACTGCAATCTCTCCGGACTTTTCCGGCATCTTCCCCTTCATGAGGCATACTTTATTGATCTCTTTACGTTCCTTGAAAAACCGCATGGTGGTTCCATTAGAAAGCTTTTGCTCTATATAAAAGTTCTCATATAATGTGACTCCTGACTTTTCAATCTCTTCTTTCTGTGCCTGTCCTGCCTTCTTTTCCGCCCGGAAATTTCCATCTTCGATGTTATATTTTTCAAAGCTTTCATCATATGCCTGCAGCATACTTCCATCTGCAACCAGGAATCCGGATACGAAGCCGATCGTTACAACCATAAGCAAAAATACTACCAGATATTTACCAAATTCACTCTTTAACTCTCTTGGCAGACGCTTTCTCAAAGGACTTTTCATCTTCATCCGTCCTCCTTACCATTCCAGATCGACTGCCGGAATCTTCACTTCGTTCTTATAATTCTTCCGGATCATTCCATCTCTTAGTTTTACCACCCGGTCTGCCATATCTTTGATCGCATCATTGTGTGTTACCATGATGATCGTGTTGCCATATTTCTGATTGACTGTTTCGATCAGTTTTAAGATATCCTTTGATGTATGATAATCCAGCGCTCCGGTTGGTTCATCGCACAATAAGATATCCGGATTCTTCACAATTGCACGGCCAATTGCCGTTCTTTGCTGCTGTCCTCCTGATAACTGGTTCGGCAGCTTCTTCTGATGTTCATATAATCCCAAGGTATGTAACAATTCGTCTACATCCAGCGGTCTGTCACTTAAGTATGCTCCAACTTCGATATTCTCTCTTACCGTCAGGTTCGGTATCAGATTATACATCTGAAAAATATAACCCAGATGCTTTCTTCTATATAAGGAAAGCTTTTTCTCTGTCATATCTTCCAGACGTTCTCCTTCGATTGTAATACTTCCTTCGTCTGCGCCATCAATTCCTCCGATGATGTTAAGAAGCGTAGACTTTCCTGATCCGGATGGCCCAAGCAATACGCAGAATTCTCCCTTTTCTATATCAAGATCCAGCCCCTTTAAGACATTGACACGGCTGTCTCCTGTTCCAAATGATTTTTTAATCCCTCTTATTTCCAGAAACATAGTTTTCCTCCCTTCAGTTATTCTTATATAACCAATGTTAGTTTAAACTGATTATTTTGTCAATTATAATAAACGCAAAAAGAGCGTATCTCCTTTGGATTTTCAAAGAAAAACGCTCTTTTCATACTCTCTATTCTTTTTTCTCTTCTTTACACCACTGCTCTATCTGTTCCTCATTTACGCCAATCAATTCACAAATCTGTTTCAAAGAAAAGCCCTTTTTATCCATCTCTTGTGCTAGACGATATTGTTCTTGCATAATTCCTTGCTCAATTCCTTGCTCAATTCCTTGCTCAATTCCTTGTTCGATTCCCTTTTCCAGTCCATCAGCATAAGATTGTTCCCGTTCCATCCGGAGATGTTTTTCTTCATCGTATTCATATATACTCACCTTTTTCG
>NZ_CAKRAH010000092.1 GCF_934294775.1 uncultured Dorea sp. | reverse complement strand
TGGATCTGTCAGAAATTAAAATTACCGGGGCTTCTGGGAATGCTTCTTACAGGGATTGTTCTCGGACCGTATGTGTTGAATCTTCTGGATGAGAATCTGTTGAACATCTCATCGGAATTAAGAAAGATGGCACTCATCATTATCTTAATGCGGGCCGGACTGGGACTGGATATATCGGGACTTAAGAAAACCGGCCGTCCGGCAGTCATGATGTGTTTTGTACCGGCAAGCTTTGAATTATTAGGAATGCTGTTGCTGGCACCGGGGCTTCTGGGGCTTTCTTTACTGGAAGCAGCCATCTTAGGATCCGTTCTGGCAGCAGTATCACCGGCAGTTGTTGTTCCGAGAATGGTAAAATTAATGGAAGAAGGATACGGGACAGAAGAAGGCATTCCACAGCTAATCCTCGCCGGAGCATCTGTAGATGATGTATATGTGATTGTGTTATTTACAACATTTACAGGAATCAGGCAGGGAAAAGGCGTATCTGTCGTAAGCTTCCTGAATATCCCGGTATCTATTATACTGGGAATCGTCATCGGACTATTTACCGGATGGATTCTTGCAAAATATTTTGAAAAAGTACATATCCGGGATACCGTGAAGGTGTTGATTCTGCTTAGTATCTCGTTCTTGCTGGTAGCAGTGGAAGACCATATGACAACGGCAATTACATTTTCGGTATTGATTGCAGTGATGTTTCTTGGAGTCAGCCTGCAGAAATACAGAGAACCGGTGGCAAAAAGGATATCGGTAAAATGTGGGAAATTATGGGTAGCTGCTGAAGTATTTTTATTTGTATTAGTTGGAGCAACCGTAAATATCGGATACCTTTCCCATGTGGGAATGAAGGCAGTACTTTTGATCTTTGGAGCACTGATCTTCCGGATGGCCGGAGTGTTCGTATGCCTTCTTGGAACGGATCTGAAAGGAAAAGAAAAGTTATTTACCATGATGGCATATACACCGAAAGCAACCGTGCAGGCGGCAATCGGTGGAATCCCGTTGGCACTGGGCTTTGCATGTGGGGATGTGGTTCTGACGGTAGCGGTACTTGCAATCGTTCTAACTGCGCCGCTTGGAGCATTTGCAATAGATGCATCTTATAAAAAATGTTTGAGGCTGGGAAAATAATCATAAATGTATGGAAAGACAGTTGACAAATGGCAGTCATATGATATCATATAAAACATATAGGAAAAGAAAGAAAAGCTATAATCCTATAATAAAACAACATGAAATAAAAATAACTTAAAATAAAAAGACACAGATAATAAACGGAGGCCTGCCATATGACAAGAGAAGAAGCATGGGAATTATTAACCGAATATAACCAGGATGAATTTCATCTCCAGCACGCACAGACGGTGGAGAATACAATGCGGTATTTTGCAAGAGAACTCGGGTTTGCAGAGGAAGAAGATTTCTGGGGAATCGTAGGACTTTTACATGATCTGGATTTTGAAAAGTATCCGGAAGAACATTGCATCAAATCACAGGAAATCATGAAAGAGCGTGGAATCGATGAGAAGATCATCCATGCAACAGCAAGCCATGGCTATGCGATTACAGTAGATATCAAACCAGAACATGAGATGGAAAAAGTGCTGTATGCCGTAGATGAGCTGACCGGATTGATCGGAGCAGTCGTATTAATGCGTCCGTCAAAGAGTGTACAGGATCTGACCTTAAAATCCGTAAAGAAAAAGTACAAGAGCAAGAATTTTGCCGCAGGATGTTCAAGAGAAGTCATTGAGCGAGGGGCAGATATGCTTGGATGGACACTGGAAGATCTGATCCAGAGAACGATTGATGCGCTGAAGACGTTTCAGGCATAAAATGAATAAATTCAGAAGCTTTGCATTTATCTGAAAATGTGATATCATAGTAACTAAGTAGGAGATGAAACGGGAAAATGCCCGGATGAAAGGTGAAGTACTATGAAGATATCAACAAAGGGCAGATATGCCCTAAGAATTATGATCGATCTGGCGGAGAATGCAAATGGGGAGTATATCCGGCTGAAAGATATATCAGCGAGACAGGGAATCACACTGAAATACATGGAACAGATTATGCCAAT
This sequence comes from uncultured Dorea sp., assembly GCF_934294775.1. Taxonomy (GTDB): domain Bacteria; phylum Bacillota; class Clostridia; order Lachnospirales; family Lachnospiraceae; genus Dorea_A. The sequence continues at coordinate 3,933 of NZ_CAKRAH010000092.1, read as the reverse complement.
GCTGACGAAAGCCGGATATGTAAGAAGCTACCGTGGTAATAACGGAGGATATATGCTGGCAAAAGAACCGGAAGAATATACGGCCGGAGATATTATCCGTACCACAGAAGGAAGTCTGGCGCCGATTGCATGTCTGGATGACGTGCCGAACCGCTGCGAGAGACAGGACCAGTGTTCGACACTTGGATTCTGGGAAGGACTTCAGAAAGTGATTGACCAGTATGTGGACAGTGTGACACTTGCGGATCTTGTAAAAGACCATGAAGAAAAATGTAAAAAGCTGGGATTGTAGATTGCGATGACAGAAGGAAAGTGTTAGATTCATGAAAATGCAGACATAAAATTTCTGAAAGTAAATAAGAGATTGAAATATAGCAGGTATAAAATCTATATAGGGATTTACATCTGCTATATTTTTATACCTCAATATGCAAGAGAAGCTGTCAATGGCAGGTCCTGTAGATCACCATATGTTCAAAAATAGTTGTTAATGAGAAATATATCAAAAAATATAAATATAAGTGAGAAAAAATACTAGTTGGAAAACATGTAATGAACATCGAATGAAAAGTGGCATGGATAAAAACATAAAAACTGGCTGTTTTAAAAGTACCAGATGTGAGAGTATGATAGGACTCATAGAAATCACAAGGAAAATACATAAGAAAGGTATATGAATGATGAAAGAAAACAGATATGAATTAAATAAGCAGCTGGCACAGATGTTAAAAGGTGGCGTAATCATGGATGTAACTACTCCGGAACAGGCAAAGATTGCAGAAGAAGCAGGAGCTTGTGCAGTTATGGCACTGGAAAGAATCCCGGCAGATATCCGCGCGGCAGGCGGCGTATCCCGTATGAGTGATCCGAAGATGATCCGCGGAATCCAGGAAGCAGTATCCATCCCAGTAATGGCAAAATGCAGAATCGGACATTTCGTAGAGGCACAGATCCTGGAAGCAATCGAGATCGATTATATCGACGAAAGTGAAGTACTTTCACCTGCAGATGACATTTACCACATCAATAAAAAAGAATTCAAAGTTCCATTCGTATGTGGAGCAAGAGACCTTGGCGAAGCGCTCCGCCGTATCGCAGAAGGCGCATCTATGATCCGTACAAAAGGAGAACCGGGAACAGGAGACGTTGTACAGGCAGTACGTCATATGAGAGCTATGAATGCTGAGATCCGCCGCATCCAGAACTTAAGAACAGACGAACTGTTCGAAGCAGCAAAACAGTTACAGGTTTCGGTAGATCTTGTAGAATATGTTCATGAAAATGGAAAGCTTCCGGTAGTTAACTTCGCAGCAGGCGGTGTTGCAACACCAGCCGATGCAGCACTGATGATGCAGCTTGGAGCAGAAGGTGTATTCGTAGGATCAGGAATCTTCAAATCCGGTAATCCTGCAAAGCGTGCGGCTTCTATTGTGAAAGCAGTTACGAACTACACAGATGCAAAACTGATCGCTGAACTTTCGACAGATCTTGGTGAAGCAATGGTAGGAATCAACGAACAGGAAATTGAATTATTAATGGCAGAAAGAGGAAAGTAAGATGACGATTGCAATCTTGGCAATGCAGGGAGCATTCTTAGAACATGGACAGATGCTGGATCGTCTGGGCGTAGAACATTTCGAAATCCGTAAAAAAGAAGATCTGGAGCGTTCTTTTGACGGACTGATTCTTCCGGGCGGGGAAAGCACGGTTATGAGAAAGCTTCTGATCGAGCTGGATATTTACGATATATTAAAAGAGAAGATTGAAGACGGACTTCCGGTATTCGGAACCTGCGCCGGACTGATTCTTTTGGCAGAGCAGGTAGAAGATGGTGTTCCGTGCTTCGGCACAATGAACATTTTGGCAAAGCGGAATGCATATGGAAGACAACTTGGAAGCTTCTATACAGAAGATGAGATGAAAGAAATTGGAAAGATTCCAATGACATTCATCCGTGCACCGTATATTGCCGGTGTTTACGGAACAGCAGAGATACTGGCTGTAGTAGATGGAAAGGTTGTGGCTGCCAGACAGGGCAGCCAGCTTGCAACTGCGTTTCATCCGGAACTGAATGATGATACAAGTGTGCATGCATATTTTGTAGAAATGATAAAAGAAAGCAAGACACAGGTAGAGTGATTACCTGTGTCTTGCTTCCTTTTAACAGTTATCGAATGGGGTCCGGTAAAGAAGAAGCGGAAAAACTGGCGGTTTCTTTTCAGATTCAAAATCTTCTGGGTAAATATCCATATGAATTGTCCGGAGGGGAGAAACAGAGAACAGCTATCTGCAGAGCACTGGTAAATCAGCCGGATGTGATCTTTGCAGATGAGCCGACCGGAAACCTCGATTCCCGGTCAACCAAGATCGTAATGGATGTATTCAGCATGATCCATTCTAAGATGCACAAGACGATCATCATGGTTACACATGATATCAGTGTGGCGGAATATTCGGAAAGAATCCTTTATATAGAAGACGGTAAGATCACAGAAGATAAATAATACCGGTTTCTGTCATAAAAAAGATATCAATCATTTCGTTATTGTGCAGAGACAGAATTACGTTCTACCAGCCGGACATCCAAGGTTACATTTTCGCTTGGTCTGTCAGGATCAGCAATATGCTCAAAAAGAATCTTGCATGTAATTTCAGCCTTTCTGTAGATATCCTGATGTATCGTAGTCAGCATATCGAATGTGGTACAAAAAGAAGGCAGGTCATCAAAACCAATCAGTGATAACCGGGAAGGGATGGCAAGATTCTTTTTGGAAGCAATATTAGAAAGCTGTAATGCAATTTCATCGGAAAAGACAAACAGTCCGCTTGGAGGACAGTTATCCTGCAAAATGGAATCGATAATCTCGGAAGGTTCCATTTTTTCCATATCATAAACATGATCCGGAGTCAGAGAAATATGATGTTTGGCTAAAGTGTCTGTAAATCCCTGGTAACGTTTGGTGATAACACCTCCGATCTTTGTAAAAGGGCCGACAAATCCCAGTGTTTTGTGTCCTTTTTTAAAAAAATAGTCTGCTGCGAGCTGTCCTCCCTTATAATCATCAATACCAATATTAATAAGTTGGCGTACATTACTGTAGCTGTCGATAAAGATTAAAGGAATCCGGTTGCTGTTTTGAATCTGTTGAACTTCTTCGTCAAACAGTCCAAGAAAAATTGCACCTTCTGCATTCCAGGAGCGGAGACGGAAGGTGATATCTGAAAAATCCTGAACAAAATGGATCATGACATAGTAGCCCTGTCTTTGGATGATCTGTGTGATCAGTCCAAGAAAAGCTGCGTTGTAAGGATCGGTCAGCGGGTTTTTCGTATCGGAATCCCTAAGAATTACAGCAATGATCTGAGAGGATCTGGCTGCCAGACTTCGGGCGGATGAATTTGGAATATATCCCATTTCATCGGCGAGTGTACGGATCTTTTCAGCTGTCTTTTCGGATACTTTTCCTTCTTTTCCATTCATAACACGTGAGACGGTCATCATACTGACACCGGCACGTTCTGCAATATCTTTTAATGTAACCATAATGATTCTCCTAATAGGGTTAACGTTAATCTAAAAATTATAAATCCATTATACCAAAAAAGATATATCATATATCATTTTTGGGAAAATAATTTCATAATTGTAAAAATAGACAAAAAACAACCTGCAAATTTAGATATAATGTAGAAAAGGAAAGGAATATTGCAAGAAACATTGACTTCACAACAATGAAGTGCTACTTTTGTTAATGAGGTTAGCGTTAACATACGTAACAGTTAAATAGTTTCTAGGAGGAAGTATCATGAGAAAAAGAATATTGGCAATGTGTCTGGTCATTTCTATGTAGATGGCGATGTTGTGCGGATGTGGAAAGACTGAAACGACTGCTTATAGTGGAAAAACGGATACAAAAGCCGATAAAGGAATGG
>NZ_CAKRAH010000091.1 GCF_934294775.1 uncultured Dorea sp. | reverse complement strand
CTCTCTTACTACTTCTTGCTTCATGGAGTCGCGGACCAGATCTTATACCAAGGCATACGCAAGGACCGGGAATCCAATCCAAATTAATGTATTAAACAGCTAACTTTAATTCGAATAATTCCGCCGGTATATAATGCTTACTAACCACCAAAATCTCATCATCCTCATCACACACATTTTCCTGTGTAAGTAAAAAAGAATCATGACTGGAAAGCTTATAATTCTTCGCAGAAAAATTACCGGCCGTAGAATATGTAATACTACGGCTGCAGTGGTGGTCAGGCTGATAGCACTCATGTTCTAGAAATTCCAATAAAGCATCCGTACTGTTCAGATCAATATGCAGTCGTCCGACTAACTCAATTGGCATAAAACTCAGGGAATATGCAACGGTATGTCCTTCGTGTTTGTACCAGCGGTCTACAATGACAACGGCGGCGGTATAATGCTCGAAGTTGTCTAGAATAGATTTTGATGGAGGCTCGATCCGAAATTCCAATTCTACGCTGTCGAGTTCCTCCTGGCAGTAGTCGTAGATGGGATGCTGTATTGATACATCAGAATCCGATGGTTCACTGACGGCATCTGTATCTGGATTTGCAGAACCTGAAGAAGTCCCGGATTTTGCGGATTTAGGCCCCTTGGTTCTGGACGGCTTTGGTGTACGTACGAAATGTCCGACACCTTGTACATCTTTGATCAGTCCGTCTTCTCTTAATAAAGTAAGAGCTTTACGCAGTGTCATACGGCTGACATTCATAGTTGTAGAAAGTGTTGTCTCTGATGGAAGCTGGGAACCAGGTTCGTAGGTTCCGTTTTGGATCAATTCATATAATTCATCATATATTTTTACATGTTTCAATTTCTTTGCTTTAGACTTGTCTACTTTGTTTTCCATAAATTCATTTACTCCTGTATACTAAAAATATAGAAATAGAAGGGGAATAAGATTAAAATGGCGTATTTACACTATTCTGTTCCGCTTTCGTTATTCGGCGTGTCAATAAGTATAAAGTGCGCGTATAGTTGAATGTTCAAAGGAATTCTTAGCATTTATATAGTAAGAATTATATTACGAGCATGTATAATCTGATTCAAACCCTATTAAAATAATAAAAGTAAACAGGTTAAAAGTCAATGTCAATTCCGGCTTATCTAATTTGTACAAGTATATATTGTGCAAAATAGACAAAAACAAAGTATGATGTTTGTAAAATGTTGCATATTGCAAATAGACTTGTATAGTTATAGAATAGACAACGGCAAGACAAGTGATAGACATGTATAAAATGAAAAATAATATTTTAATTTCTAAGGAGGACAAATAACATGCAGAATTATTCAGGAGAAGTAGGATTACAGTATCATTTACAGATCAGACCAGGAGACGTTGGACGTTACGTTATCATGCCTGGTGATCCAAAGAGATGTGCAAAGATCGCAAAACATTTTGATGATGCTAAATTGATTGCAGACAGCAGAGAGTACATCACTTACACAGGTTACTTAGATGGGGAAAAAGTAAGCGTAACATCAACAGGTATCGGTGGACCGTCAGCATCTATCGCACTCGAAGAGCTGACACTTTGCGGAGCAGATACATTTATCCGTGTCGGAACATGTGGAGGAATTGAACTGGATGTCAAAGGTGGAGACATCGTAGTTGCAACAGGAGCAATCCGTATGGAAGGAACAAGTAGAGAGTATGCACCGATCGAGTATCCGGCAGTTGCAGACCTTGATGTAACAAATGCACTGGTTGCAGCAGCAAAAGAACTCGGACATACATACCATGCAGGTGTGGTACAGTGTAAGGATGCATTCTACGGACAGCATGAGCCGGAGAGAATGCCGGTAAGCTACGAACTTCTTAATAAATGGGAAGCATGGAAACGTATGGGATGCAAAGCTTCTGAGATGGAGTCAGCAGCACTTTTCATCGCTGCAAGCCACTTAAGAGTACGTTGCGGATCTAACTTCCTTGTAGTAGGAAATCAGGAAAGAAACGCACTTGGAATGGAAAATCCGATCGTACATGATACAGAAGCAGCTATCACAGTTGCTGTAGAAGCAATCAGAAAACTGATCAAAGCAGATCGCGAGAAATAAGATCAGAACGGAGGAACGAGATGAAAGTCTTTTTAAATTTATTGGGGATTGTGGTTGTAATCGGACTGATCTTTCTGATTTCCTGGGATCGTAAGAATATCCGCTGGAAAGCAGTAGGAAAAGCAATCATTGCACAGTTTGTCATTGCGATCTTACTTGTAAAAGTCCCGGTTGGCAAGATGGTTGTGTCTGCCATATCGGACGGTGTAACAGCAGTTATCAACTGCGGACAGAATGGTCTGTCATTTGTATTCGGAAGCCTTGCAGACAGCAGTGCTCCGACAGGAAGTATCTTTATCGTACAGACACTTGGTAACATTATCTTCGTATCTGCACTGGTAAGCTTGCTTTATTATCTTGGAATCCTTGGATTCGTAGTAAAATGGATCGGTAAAGCAGTTGGAAAACTGATGGGGACGACAGAAGTAGAAAGCTTCGTTGCAGTTGCCAACATGTTCTTAGGTCAGACGGACAGCCCGATTCTGGTCAGTAAATATATCGGAAACCTGACAGACAGTGAGATATTAGTTATCCTGGTATCCGGTATGGGAAGTATGTCAGTATCCATCCTCGGAGGATATCATGCACTTGGTATCCCGATGGAATATCTTCTGATCGCCAGCGCACTGGTACCGGTTGGAAGTATCCTCGTTGCAAAAATGTTACTGCCGCAGACAGAGCCTGTACAGTCTATCACAGACGTAAAGATGGACAACAAAGGTAATAACGCTAACGTGATCGACGCGATCGCAGAAGGTGCCGGAACAGGTATGCAGATGGTAATCGCTATTGCTGCATCTCTGGTAGGTATCATCGGTATCGTTGCAGTGATCAACATGATTCTTGGATTTGCCGGAATCAGCCTGGAGCAGATTTTCTCTTATGTATTCGCACCGTTTGGTTTCCTGATGGGACTTGATACCAATCAGGTACTGATGGAAGGCGCATTCCTTGGAAACAAACTGATCGTAAATGAGTTCGTTGCTTTCCAGGATCTGGGAAAAATCTTATCATCCTTAGATTACAGAACAGGAATCGTATGTTCCATTTCCCTTTGCGGATTTGCAAACCTTTCAAGTCTTGGTATCTGTGTATCCGGTATTGCGGTGCTCTGCCCGGAAAAGAAGAGTACACTTTCAAGACTGGTATTCAGGGCAATGCTCGGTGGTGTATTCGTAAGTATCTTAAGTGCGATGATCGTAGGACTGATTACACTGTTCTAATAGGATAGAAGAATGAATTAAGAAGGTGTATAATATGAACGAAAAGAAATATAAAAGAATATTTACCGTAGTCATAGATTCACTCGGCGCCGGCGAAATGCCGGACGCCGCTTCTTATGGTGATGCAGGGACAGATACCCTGGGACATATTGCGGCAAATGTAGATGAACTTAAGATTCCAAACCTGCAGAAGCTTGGAATGGCGAGTCTGAAAAACCTTTCCGGAATTGAACCAGCAGAAAAGCCACTGGCTTATTATGGAAAATTAAGAGAAGCAAGTAACGGAAAAGACACCATGACCGGACACTGGGAGATGATGGGACTTCACATCACCACTCCATTCAAGACATTTACAGAGACAGGATTCCCAAAGGAACTGATCGATGAATTGTCAAAGAGAACCGGACGTACGATCATCGGTAATAAGAGTGCCAGCGGAACCGAGATACTGGACGAACTGGCAGAAGAAGAAATCGCAACCGGCCATATGATCGTCTACACATCGGCAGACTCTGTACTTCAGATCTGTGGAAATGAAGAGACATTTGGTCTGGATGAATTGTACCGCTGCTGTGAGATCGCCCGTGAGATCACGATGAAAGATGAGTGGAAAGTCGGACGTGTTATCGCAAGACCATACGTCGGCAAGAAAAAAGGCGAGTTCAAACGTACCAGTAACCGTCATGACTACGCATTAAAGCCATACGGAAGAACTGTACTGAATGCATTGAAAGATGCAGGTCTGGATGTCATTTCTGTTGGTAAAATCTTCGATATTTTCGATGGAGAGGGAATTACAGAGTCAAATAAATCCAAGAGTTCCGTACACGGAATGGAGCAGACGATCGAGATCGCAAAGAGAGATTTTGAAGGATTCTGCTTTGTCAATCTGGTAGATTTCGATGCACTGTGGGGACACAGAAGAGATGTCAAAGGATATGCACAGGAGCTTGAAAAGTTTGATGTCAAACTTGGGGAATTATTAGGTGAACTAAAGGAAGACGACCTTCTGATCATTACCGCTGATCATGGAAATGATCCGACACATACCGGAACAGACCACACAAGAGAAAAGGTACCGTTCCTTGCATACTCTCCATCTATGAAAGAAGCAGGAGAACTTGAAGAAGTAGACACATTTGCCATTATCGGAGCAACGATCGCAGACAACTTCGGTGTTGGGATGCCGGAAGGAACGATCGGACATTCGATCTTGGACAAGTTGAACTAAAAAAGTTGAACTAAACAAGCTGAATGAAACAAGCGAATCAGACAAACTGAAAATTAATAAACCTATCACAACGAATGAATATTTATGATTACAACCATTGCGGAAATGTATTTTCCGATGGCTGTAGTCATAAAGCAATGTATGAAAAAAGAAAGGCAAGAGATTATGAATACAAGTGAAGTTTTAAAAATTGTTGACCACACATTATTAACACAGACAGCTACATGGGAAGATATCAAGACAATTCTTGATGATGGAATCAAATACGAAACAGCTTCTGCATGTATCCCGGCTGCATACGTAAAACAGGCAGCTGAATACGTAGAGGGAAAACTTCCAATCTGTACAGTTATCGGATTCCCGAACGGATACAGCACAACAGCAACAAAAGTATTCGAGACAAAAGATGCGATTGCTAATGGAGCATCTGAGATCGACATGGTAATCAACATCGGATTCTTAAAAGACGGAAGATACGATGAAGTAGAAGAAGAGATCCGTCAGATCCACGAAGCATGCGATGGAAAGATCTTAAAAGTCATCATCGAGACTTGCCTTCTGACAGAAGAAGAGAAGATCAAGATGTGTGAGATCGTAACAAAAGCCGGAGCAGAATTCATTAAGACTTCTACAGGATTCTCCACAGCCGGAGCAACATTCGAAGATGTAAAACTGATGCATGATCATGTTGGAGAAGGTGTGAAGGTAAAAGCAGCAGGCGGAATCAGCTCATTCGACGACGCTGAGAAATTCATGAGCCTTGGAGCAGACAGACTTGGAACAAGCCGTCTGGTAAAGATCATGAAAAATACAGATAACGGTGCAGGATACTAAGATATGAGTTCTTTGTGTGCATTAGGCATTGTAACAGCAGTCCTCTGTGGTATCTGGTCTTATCTTGCAGGAATCGCCGGACTGATCGGATGGGCCGGCTTTGCAGGATGCACTACCTACTTTACCTGTGGCAAACATGGCATGAGTGGGGTGAAGAAGACCGTTATTACGAATCTTACAGGTGTACTGTGTGGAATGACGATCATCACACTTAGCAAGATCTATCCGTTATTCGGGAATCTTGGAATCTGGTGCGGGATCATTACATTCGTGATGTGCATCATTGCAAAATACGAGTGGTTTGACTTCTGTCCGGGAACATTCATGGGATGTTTTACAACATTCGCAGCGGATGGAAACTGGAGTGTGCTTGTGGTATCGCTGGTGATCGGGGCATTTTTGGGCTTTGCCTGTGAGTATGGAGGAAGCTGGCTGTATCAGGCAGTGACTGAGGAAAAGGAATGCAATACATGTGTGGAAGGAAATGTATTGCAGGAGAAGAGAGAGATTGAATAATTTTCATATCCTTGGAAAACCTTGAATTTACACAATGTCATTAACTTTAGCAAAAAGCAGAAATCGTAAGCATTTATAAAACTATGATTCCTGCTTTTTGATTTTTA
>NZ_CAKRAH010000090.1 GCF_934294775.1 uncultured Dorea sp. | reverse complement strand
GGAATCGCACTTCTGGCTGCATATCTGGCAGATAAAAAAGACGGAGAAAAGCTGGAAGACTTCCTGGATAACAGAATTTTTAAAGAATTATCCGGTGAGACGATTGAGCCTACGAAAGAAGAGATTGATGGATTTAATGTATTCATGGATCATTATAAAGCAGGACTTGAGATTGAGAAGAGCGCAATCGAACATATGAAATGGTAGAATTCTGCATAAAAATGTGGACAAAAAAACTAATTTTTTGGTGAATCTTAATCTGCTTTAGGCGTTATAATACAACTGTAACAAAGGAAACCTACTTAACAAAACCTCTTTGTAGCATTGGAACCACAAAGCGAAGGCTGCTAAGCGTTAATGTACGCTCGGAGCCTTTCTGCACTTACTTTTGTGGCAGATTTTCCACCAGTTGCACCCGAATTTCATCAACGTACGCACCGCGTACGCCTCAGAAATTTGGGCACAACTGACAAAAAATCTTCTCACAAAATTAAGCACAGAAAGTCTCGAGCGTACATATCAGATTTTTGGAGGAAAAGATAAATGAATACTTTAAAAGCTGAAAAAAGAAGCATGGACATCAAAGCAAAGAAATTAAGAAGAGAAGGTTACGTTACTGGTAATGTCTTCGGAAGAGAGATGAAAGAATCTATTCCGGTTAAGATGGAAAAAGCAACCGTTGACCGTTTATTGAAGACCTGCCACAAAGGTAGTCAGGTAATGCTGGACATCGAAGGTGAGAAGATGAATGTTCTGATCAAAGATGTTGAGTTCAACCCATTAAAAGGTCAGGTAGATGAGATAGACTTCCAGGCACTGGTAAGCAATGAAAAAGTACATTCTGTAGCAGAGGTTGTTCTGGTCGGACACGAAAAGGCTGCAGGTGGTGTATTAGAGCAGTTACTGGAAGAAGTACAGTTCAAGGCATATCCGTCAGCATTGGTTGATAAGGTAGAAGTTGATGTAAGTAACATGAAAGTCGGCGATTCTATCAAGGTAAAAGATCTTATACTTGCAAGTGACAAAGACGTAGATATCATGACAGATCCAGAGACTACAGTCGTTACATTACAGTATGTACACAACAGCATACCAGATGATGATGCAGATGCTGAGAGTGCAGAAGCAGCAGAATAAACAAAAGATAAAATTTATGAAAATACAGAAAAACCCGGATATCACCGTATGGATGTCCGGGTTTTTCTGTTATACTACAGCTACAGAACTTGTTCATAAGAACATCTAAATATAAAATACGAGGTGAGTGTATGGCAAAAGAACAGCTTGCAGTGATTGAAATGATAACCGGTATGATCCTTGGAAAAACAGAAGGAATAAGTAAGGTGGATTTTACACCCCAAAAAACCGTATGCCCGGATGTAATAAGAGCAGGAAAATATCTGGAAAATGTCGGAAATACTACCACTATGAATAAAATAACGGAATCTGCTCAGAAAACGGGAAATCATCTTCCGGGAAGAACACCGGAAAGCCAGGGAATCCATTCAGAACATCTAAGAAAACTGGTACAGGAACTGGCAGAATCACCAGATACAGATATGCACCATCTGATGATACTCAGACATGGAAATATAATCTGTGAAGTAGATTTCGCACCATATAGAAAAGGTATCTGGCATATCACACACTCCATGTGTAAAAGCATCACGGGCATGGCAATCGGCTTTCTGGTGGAGGAAGAAAAGCTAAAATTGTCGGAAAGCATTTACCAGATATTTCCGGATAAAGGAAGTCTGTGGACAAAGATGTTCCGTCCGGAGATCACGGTGGAAAACTTATTGAATATGACAAGCGGAGTAACATTTAACGAATCCGGAATCATATCAGGAAATGACTGGCTGGAAAGTTATCTGAACGCATCCGTAACGGAAAAACCAGGCACACAGTTTCAATATAACAGTCTGAATTCTTATGTACTTTCTGCAATTGTAACAGAGCGGACGGGAATGCCGATGGATGAATATTTAGAGCCAAGACTCTTTGGACCGCTTGGCATTCAGAATTATTTCTGGGAGAAATGCCCGAAAGGAATCACAAAAGGCGGCTGGGGCCTGTTTATGACGGCAGAAGATATGGCAAAACTGGGGCAGCTCTATCTGAATAAGGGAAAATGGAACGGTATCCAGATCATTCCGGAAAACTGGGTGGAGACATCTGTGACGAAGCAGATAGAGAGTATAGAAGGAACATACGGTTACGGCTATCAGCTATGGATGGAAGAACGTCCGGGAAGCTTTGAATATAACGGTATGCTTGGTCAGAATGTGATGGTATATCCAGATGCAGACATGGTGATCGTAACGAATGCAGGAAATGAAGAGCTATTCCAGAGTGGAAAAATGCTGGATATCATCCGGAAAAACTTCCCGGTGGGATGGATGCCGGAGGAGAGCCTTCCGGAAGATCCAGAAGAATATGGAAAACTGCAACATCTAATCTGGAAAATGGCAGACGACGGACAGCCGGTGAGACCGGGAAAAGCATGTCATAGAATCGGGAATAATAACTTGTCAATGGCAGAGTGCAGAGACAATAAAAGAAAAGGAGAGAGAGTAAATATAAGGACACTGGATGTGGAAATGGATAGCAGAAGGGAAAGAGAAAGTGTAGGATTTACAAACGCAATGTCTGGAAATGCTTTTGCTATATCAGGATGTACAGGCATTAGAAGAGGTGGATGGAATCAGACCTTTATAAATAAAACGAAGGCACGAAAACCAGTTCAGACAATGCGCCGGATCACGAGAAAGGAACATCAGAATCCGTATTCAGAATCAGAGATTATGTTATATAACATCCAGAAAGAACTGGACGGGACCTGTTACCAGATGGAACAGGCAAGTGTAGGATTATTTCCGCTCGTTATGCAGGTGATGCACAACAATATGACGGATGGAATTGGAAAAATTGCTTTCCGTATAGATGAGGAGACGGGAGATTTTGTACTCTGTTTTCAGGAAGGGGAGGAGTGGAAAGAGCTTCGGACCGGATGGGATAAATATATAGAAAATCATCTGACGATACACGAGGAGACGTATCTGGTTGCAGTAAAAGGAAAACTTTCTTCGGATGCCGATCATAATCCGGTGTTGATTGTCGAGATTGCTTATCTGGAAGAGGCGATGAGACGAAAGTTGTATATTACATTATATGAGGAAACAGGTGAATATACAGAGGATCCGGTTGAAAATATGGGAAATACAGATATTTCAGAGGAAGCAGGAAATGAGGATACGAAAAATAAGAAGAACGGTCTGTTTGGAAAGATTGAAGTCAGGTGGTATGAAACACCGGGCAAGGCTCTGATCATGGAAGGCATGGAATCCATCACGACAGAGGTTACCAAGTCTCCAATCTATACACGTATCAGGGAGAATGGAGGTATCCAGCTGCTCCACCGTCTGATTGAACAGACGATAGAGCCTATAGCAAAAGGGGAATTAATCGTGTAACTGAATGCGGATTATTGTTTATAAGTATTAAAGTAAGCGGAATACCTGCTCGACGGTTGCAACCATGTTGCTTCGTGCGTTGACAGGATCCATAGCTTCTGCAAGTGTAGATACACCTCTTAAGATTGGGAAGAATGCATCGATACCTTCTTTGTTGCATGCGGTTGCTTCTTTTGTAACGCTTCCGGCGAATGCGACTACTTTAGTATTGTATTTTTTTGCAAGCTTAGCAACTCCGACAGGAGCTTTTCCCATAGCAGTCTGGAAGTCCAGACGTCCTTCACCGGTTACGACAACGTCCGCACCGGAGAGTTCTTTTTCCAGTCCGACAGCATCTAAGATCAGTTCAATCCCAGGTGTCAGTGTTGCACCAACGTATGCGAGGAATGCATAGCCAAGTCCTCCGGCAGCACCGGCGCCTGGTGTATTGATATAATCATTTCCGAGAGTTTTAGATGTAATTTTGGCAAAATGTGCCATATCTTCATCTAACTGTTTCTTAATATCTTCTGTAACACCTTTTTGTGGTCCATAGACATAAGTTGAACCATTTTCACCACAGAGCGGGTTATTGACATCGCAGGCAACCTGGATGTGGCATTCTTTTAAAAGTGGGTTCATATCAGAAGTGTCAATTGTTGCAACTTTGGCTAAAGCCTGTCCGCCTTCACCTGCATCTTCGCCGTTAGTATCCAGAAAACGTACTCCAAGTGCCTTTAACATACCGATACCACCGTCATTTGTAACACTTCCGCCGATACCAATGATGAAGTTCCGGCAGCCTCTTTCGATAGCATCGTTTATCATCTCGCCGACTCCGTAGCTGGTTGCAAGAAGAGGATTCTTCTCTTCGTCAGGAACCAGTGTGATACCTGCTGCAGATGCCATTTCCATAACAGCAGTGTCCGTATCTTTCAGATATCCATAATAAGCGTCTACAGGTGTATGCATCGGACCTGTAACAGTAAGATCAATACGTTCTCCGTTCATACCTTCGATTAATGCATCCGTTGTGCCTTCGCCACCATCTGCAAGTGGTTTTACGATAACTTCTGCATCCGGTTTTGCAGCAAGAACACCGTCTTTGATTGCAAGTCCGGCTTCCATAGAACTTAAGCTTCCCTTTAATGAATCAATTGCTACTACAACTTTCATGTGAGTAAACCTCCTGTATTTTCTATTTGTAAATCTGTTGTCTGGGTATAAGATTTTCCGTTTGTTGTTTTGTTGTAAAGAGTATAGCATATGCGAAATGAAAATAATATGTTACAAAAAACAAATAAATAGTTGAAAAATACATATATTATGTTTTGCGTAATGAAATAAACTTGCTGATATACATCTAATAATATAATAAAATCCCACCGGTATCAGGAAAGTATCAGATATAGCAAAACTATATAATACGGGTACTTAAATTTACCGGCGGGATGACAAGTTTTTTCTTAAATATTTTTACAAGCCTTAAGTTGCAATGCAAGATAAAGAACCGCCCCATCCTTAAAGCTGCGGGGATTCAGTCCACAGATCCGGTGAATACGGTCAAGCTTATACTGCAGTGTGTTTTTATGAAGGAATAAGGCTTCACTGGTTTTGGACAAAGACTGATCGTGTTCAAAATAGTTCTGAAGGAGCGAGATGTCATTTTCATTTAATTTAGAAATAGTCTTTTGCAGGTATTCGTTTGTTGCGGTTTCCGGAAGCGACCCTAAAAGTATTTCCAGTGTGAGGTCATCAAAAAAGGCATAGTTAGAGCTGCTGTTTTTCAGAGAATTCAGTGCAATTCTGGCAGTATCATAAGACGGCGCCAGATGAAAAAGGTCACAAAGACGACCGACACCAAGACAGACAGAGGCACTGTGTTCCTCGCAGAAATGCGCCAGCTGCTCTAATGCGAATGACTGGTCGATGATCGCAACATAATCAGTAGGATACTGGAACATATATAATTTGACAGAGCTGTCTGAAAACATCCGGAGTATCTTTTCCTCAATAGAAGAGACCGTGACTGTGGAATGGTCTGACTTCATCTGTAAGATCAGAATGCGTTGCTTTTTAGCTGTGTCGATCTGAAATTCCTGGAGCAGATCATGGATATAATTCAGGTCATCCATTTTGGAAGATCCGGTAGTGAAAGAAGATGTATGGTCGGTTTTTCCATAAGCGGCTTCCCGTGATAAAAGCCAGGATACCAGATAGGTACGTTTTTCGGATAATGTACGGGAAGCATTACCGATTTCCTGTTCACGGATTAAAAGCTTCGTGATCTTTTCAGCCAGATAGGCAAACTTACGGACTTCATCCGGTGAGCCGCTGATTCCGATGACGGCAATGAAAAGTCCGTTATGTGTCACAGGAATATTCACTCCGGCACTGGTCCCCTCATAATGGTCGCTTTCTTTTACTTCAATGACACTTCCGGTATCGGCTGCTTTTTTCCCAATCTCGTGAAAAGTGCCGATACGGGAAGTGTTGGTGCTGGCGTATATTATTCCGTTTTTATTGATGAAGTTGATGTCGTGGCC
This sequence comes from uncultured Dorea sp., assembly GCF_934294775.1. Taxonomy (GTDB): domain Bacteria; phylum Bacillota; class Clostridia; order Lachnospirales; family Lachnospiraceae; genus Dorea_A. Next base: position 50 of record NZ_CAKRAH010000090.1, on the reverse strand, counting down.
GCAGACGTCGTGGACAGTGTCTACGATTTGTGTGGCAAGCTGCTTTCCAA
>NZ_CAKRAH010000089.1 GCF_934294775.1 uncultured Dorea sp. | reverse complement strand
TTGAAACCGCCGTGTACCGAACGGTACGCACGGTGGTGTGAGAGGACGGCGGTTAGTCACCGCCTCCTACTCGATTTACAGTCATATGGAGCGGAGTGTGTCTGAATACAGGAGCGAAAGTATGTAAGAGAAGCTGCTGATGGAGATGCTGTAGATAAAAAAGAAGCGTCTGATATGAAAATGTGAAAGATTTTTATGATCAAACACACATTTCATACCGGATGCTTCTTCTTTTTTACAAATCTGAAAGCAGATTTGTAACTATGCAGGATAATTTAACTGCGCATCTGTAATGTTCTCAAGTACCTCTGTAAGATACTTTTTAGAAAGATATTTTGCCATCGGAAGGTTCATATCCAGATAGTTGCCACAGTCCTTTGCAGAAGCGCCTGGAACGTCTCCTTCGAAGTTGGCCATAAAGGTATACATTTCCTTTAATAAAGGGATGATGTCCCTGGATTCATAGCTTCCGGCAAGGATCAGGTAAAATCCGGTACGGCATCCCATAGGTCCGAAATAGATTGTCTTATCTGCATATTCTGCATGATTACGTAGGAATGTTGCAGCAAGATGCTCAATGGTGTGAACCTCGGCTGTGTTCATGACAGGTTCATCATTCGGGCTGGTCATGCGAAGATCAAACGTAGTGATCGGATTGCCGGCTACTTGATCTACACGGGATACATATACACCTGGAACGAGACGCAGGTGATCTACTGTAAAACTTGCAATTTTTTCCATAATTGCGACACCTCTTCTTTAAAAAAATATTCGAAATTATTATAGCATTTTCGTCAGAATTTGACTATAAAAAGATGAGAAGATATGATATACTAAATTCCATATTGCCAATGTATCAGAAAAAAAACAAAGCAAAAAAGTGACTCTGGAACCGGCAATAAAAAGGAATGATTGCAGAGGTTCTGCCGTCAAAAGTTATTTATGGAGAAGGATGTATTCTGGAGCATTTTTAGGACATGCTCTTAGGAATATGTATGAAAAGATTCCGGGAATGTTTTATACGCGCTTCAGAGTACATATGGGTGTTAAGGAGGAAGACAGGATAATGAAATTATATTTGGTAAGACACGGTGAGACGGACTGGAATAAGGCAAAACGGATTCAGGGACAGGTAGACATCCCGTTGAATCAGTTTGGAAAGCATCTCGCAAAAGAGACTGCAGAAGGGCTTAGAGACGTACCGTTTGATCTGTGTGTTTCAAGTCCATTATCAAGAGCGCATGAGACCGCGCGGATTATCTTAGATGGAAGAGATATCCCGATCATCAAGGATGCCAGAATTGGGGAAATGGCGTTTGGTGAATATGAGGGAAAATGTTGTGCAAGAGATAACTGGGAACTGCCGGAAGGGTTCCATAAGTTTTTTAATGATCCGGCAGGCTACGTACCAGGAAAAGATGGCGAGTCATTTGCAGATGTAAAGAAAAGAACCGGAGAATTCTTAGAAGCACTGAAGAAGAAGGGCGAAGACTTGTATGACAATGTATTGATCACAACACATGGAGCAGCACTGGCAGGAATTCTCAATAATATCCGCAAAGAACCGCTGGAGCAATATTGGGGGATCGGAGTGCATAGCAACTGCGGTGTAACAGAGGTGGAGATCAAAGATGGTGAGGCAAAGATTCTGTCTGAAAATGTTACATATTATGAAGAAGCAGTAAGACCATGGGCAGATAAGTAGAGAAATGGAGGAAAAAAGATGGCAATTGAAACAGCAGGACAGCAGAAATATGCTGATCTGGCCGCAAAAAGAATCAAATCCTTACAAACAGGGATGATCGTATGGATCAGTTTATTGTGTGTGGCACTGATCTGTTCTTTTAACAATATCAAGCTTGCAGCAATTCTGGGAGTCATTGCAATCGCTTATGCAGTGCTAAATATGAAAGGCAGAAAAGAATTCAAGAATAAATTAAACAGAATCAAAGACAAGGAAGAATTCTTCCGCCAGCTCGCAGCACCGGATACATTGGAATTAAAAGACGAGCAGCTGATCGTGGCGAAAGATTATGTTGTAGTTGTCGACGCAGACGTGCACGTCTATGATCTGAATCAGATGGCAAAAGTAGAAGTAGGAAAACAGGGAGACATTAAGAAAACCCTCTTTCTTACAGAACCAGACGGAACAAGACATGCGGTTATCTCGACAACAAAAGGAGATGGACGGCATAAAGAATTCGATCAGGTATATTACAGATTGCATGATCGGGTGAAAAAAGCTGTTTAATACACTATTTCATTGTGGTCTCCCGGTCCATGAGAAAGAGCTGGTATCCTATTTGCTGCTAGATGTCACGATGCAAACAGGATACCAGCCCTTATACCAAGGCATACGCAAGGACCGGAAATCCAACCCAAATTAATGTATTAAACATCAATTTAGTTATCTTCCTCCTGAACTGTATAAGTCTGTCTCTTACGAGCCATCTCATCACTTTCAAGATATTCATCATAAGTTGTAATCTTATCAATCAGTTTACCGCCTGGAACAATCTCCATAATACGGTTAGCAGTTGTCTGAACGATCTGGTGGTCTCTGGAAGAGAAGAGAAGTACACCAGGGAATTTTGTCATACCGTTGTTCAGTGCGGTGATACTTTCCATATCCAGGTGGTTGGTAGGTTCGTCGAGGATCAGGACATTCGCACCGCTGATCATCATCTTAGATAACAGACAACGCACCTTTTCACCTCCGGAAAGAACACGTACCTTCTTCACACCGTCATCACCGGAGAACAGCATACGTCCAAGGAAACCACGTACATAAGTTGCATCCTTTTCTTCAGAATACTGTGTCAGCCAGTCTACGATACTGTAATCGTTGTCGAATTCGCTTCCACTGTCAAGTGGGAAGTAAGCCTGGCTTGTGGTGATGCCCCATTTGTAAGTACCTTCATCTGGTTCCATCTCTCCTGCAAGAATCTGGAAGAGAGTTGTCTTGGCAAGCTCATTGCTTCCAACGAATGCAACCTTGTCATCATGGTTCAGGGTAAAGGAAATGTTATCCAGAACCTTTTCTCCGTCGATGGTTTTACTCAATCCTTCTACAGTCAGAACTTCGTTACCGATTTCACGGTTTGGACGGAAGTCGATGTAAGGATATTTACGGCTGGATGGCTGGATGTCATCAAGCTGGATCTTTTCCAGGGCACGTTTTCTTGAAGTAGCCTGCTTAGACTTAGAAGCATTGGCGCTGAATCTGGAAATGAATTCCTGTAATTCTTTGATCTTTTCTTCTTTTTTCTTATTCGCTTCCTTCATCTGACGGATCAGGAGCTGGCTTGATTCATACCAGAAGTCATAGTTACCGGCATAAAGCTTGATCTTACCATAGTCAATATCTGCGATCTGTGTGCAGACCTTGTTCAGGAAATAACGGTCATGGGATACAACAATGACAGTATTATCAAAGTTGATCAGGAATTCTTCCAGCCATGCAATCGCATCAAGATCCAAGTGGTTGGTAGGCTCGTCGAGAAGCAGGATGTCTGGATTACCAAAAAGAGCCTGTGCAAGCAGGACCTTAACCTTTTCAGGACCATTTAAGTTTTTCATCATCTCATAGTGCATCTCGACAGGGATTCCAAGACCATTTAACAGTGTGGCAGCATCAGATTCTGCTTCCCATCCGTTCATGGCTGCGAATTCACCTTCCAGCTCGCTGGCTTTCATACCATCTTCATCTGTAAAATCTTCTTTTGCATAGATGGCTTCTTTTTCCTTCATGATCTCATAAAGTCTTGCATTTCCCATCATAACAGTATCCAGAACCGGATATTCATCATATTTAAAATGATCCTGCTGCAGGAAAGAAAGACGCTCGCCTGGTGTGATGATAACTTCACCGTTTGTAGGTTCAAGCTGTCCGGAAAGGATCTTTAAGAAAGTAGATTTTCCGGCACCGTTGGCACCGATGAGACCGTAACAGTTTCCTTCTGTGAATTTAATATTAACATCTTCGAACAGGGCTTTTTTACCAACCCGTAATGTTACATTACTTGTACTAATCATATTGGTTTATATTCTCCTTGTCGTTTGAATCTTCGTTGATAGTGATGCGTCCGGATTGCAGACGCTAAGTGGAGCATGCCTGAAAATCATTTCTGCAAAAAGGTATTTTGCAGACACACTCTAGCATATAGTACCAGAGATAAGGGAAAATAGCAAGGGAAGTTCCTTTTTTCCTTCTATGAAAAAGGGGGAAAAAGGTATATAATAATAACAGTATTATGTGCTGCGCTATATGAATTTTGAGTTCAGGAAAATTTTTGTATGTGAGCAGTAACGAATAATCCGTATCATCAGAGGATGAAAAAAGAAATTTAGAACAAACAAGACAAAGAGAGGTAAGACTTATGGTAAAAGCAACATTGGTACTGGAAGGCGGCGCAAACCGCGGGGTATTTACATCCGGAGTTCTGGATTATCTTATGGAAAAGGATTTGTATATGTCAAATGTAATCGGTGTATCGGCCGGTGCATGTAATGCAGTTGATTACGTATCCAAACAGGCTGGGCGGAGCCGTGAATGCGTGATCCACCGTGAGAAAGAGTATGATTATGTGTATGGATTAAAGAAATCATTAAAAGAAAAGGCATTGATGGATATGGATATGCTGTTTGACAAATTTCCAAATGAAATCTATCCATTTGACTTCGAGACATATTTTGCATCAGAGATGGAATGTGAACTGGTCGTAACGAATTGCATAACCGGTGGTGCAGAGTATCTGACAGAAGAGAAAGATCCGGAGAGACTTATGAAGATCTGCCGTGCATCGAGCAGTATGCCACTGGCAGCACCAATCGCAAATGTAGACGGAATCCCTTATCTGGATGGTGGACTGGCAGATTCCATCCCGGTTGAGTATGCACTGGAAAAAGGTAATGAAAAGATTGTAGTAGTTCTGACCAGAAATCCAGGTTACAGAAAAAAACGTCCGGTAAAAGCAACCGAACAGCTTTATAAGAGAGCCTATAAAAAGTATCCAAACCTGGTGAAGACGATCATGTCCAGAAATGCAGTATACAACAAGCAGATGAAACTGATCGAGAAATTAGAAGAAGAAGGAAGGATCTTCGTAATCCGTCCGCTGATTCCGACTGTATCACGTATGGAAAAAGATTATGACAAGCTGCAGCATTTTTACATGCATGGACAAAGACTGATGAAGAAAGAATATCAGGGATTACTCGAATATCTGAATGAGTAGGTGGACAGAATGGAACCAAGAACATTACTTAATTTTATGGGTGTGGCAGAACGCCTGAAATGGAATATGCGCCATTCAAGAACAACTAATGAGAGACGGGAAAGCGTGGCAGAACATACTTACCGTCTCTGCGTGTTTGCATGGCTTGTAAAAGAAGAATTAAAAGAAGAATTCCCGGAATGTGATATGGACAAAGTGATAACAATGTGTCTGTTCCACGATCTGGGAGAAGCAGTCACAGGAGATATCCCGGCATTCGTTAAGACAGACGATGACCGGAAAACAGAAGGAAATGCAATCAGCCAGGTAACAGCAATGCTCCCGGAAAAAGAACAAAAAGAATTAGATGGTCTGTTCGAAGAACTAGAAGCGGCTGAGACAACGGAAGCAAAGATTGTCCATGCCCTGGATAAGATGGAAGCCTTGATCCAGCATAATGAAGCAGACATAGAGACATGGCTTCCGTTAGAATATAAACTTCAGATGACCTACGGACAAAAAGAAAGCGAATGCTCAGGTTATCTGAAAAACCTTCGGAAAGTAATAGAACAAGATTCAAAAGATAAGATTGAACAAGCAAAAAGAGAGCAGGAAAAAAGCGGAAAAGAAGGCGAACAGGATAAATCTTACTACATAAGAAAAGGCATAGAAAACATGAACCAGTCAGACGTAGTAAAACTATTGCACAGCACAGACTGGGCAAAAGAAAGACCGGAATCCAAGATAATAACCTCCATGGAACACTCCTGCCCATACGGCCTGTTCTTGAAAACAGACACCCGGGACATCCAGATCGGCTTCGCAAGAGTTCTGACAGACCACACCACAACCTTCTATCTAATGGACGTAGTCATAGCAGAAGCCCACCGAAACCAGGGCTATGGAACAAAACTAATGAACAAAATCATGGAAGACACAGGCCACCTCTACGGAATCCTGCACAC
>NZ_CAKRAH010000088.1 GCF_934294775.1 uncultured Dorea sp. | reverse complement strand
GCGCGATTAGCTCAGTTGGTAGAGCACCTGACTCTTAATCAGGGTGTCCAGGGTTCGAACCCCTGATCGCGCACTACTAAATCACTGTTTTTGCAGACTGCGAGCTGCGGGGATGGTGATTTTTTTGTTGTTAAAAAGAATGAATATAAATTTACTTTATGGGGGTCAGCCCTCATTCTTCAAAAAATCAGCGATTTCTTCCGTCTCTACGCCTTCGCAGACAATAGGTAAATGTCTGGATGAATTCGTCTCCGCATATTTTCTGTATTATGTAATTGGTGCCTATGTCGGCTAGAAATAAATATGTAGGTACTTGAGTCTTATGTTTCTTCGTGATAGGATAATTATATTTAACAAAATACTGTAAATCTGTATCTTCATCAGAAGCTGCAGATTGCAATAAGGAAAAAGGGTGATAAGATGAGCAGTCATACGCTGGAAGGGAAAAAGAAGTCGCAGAACGGGGTTAAGAGACTGGTATTTTCAGTCCTTTCTATATTATTAGAAGTAATCTTCCTGGTCGGCATATTCAATGGACTCAATGAATATGCGGTAGTGATCGATAATATGACCCGTCTGGTCGGATTTATCCTGGTTTTGAAAATTTATGGAAAGAATGAGACATCGTCGATGAAGACGCCGTGGATCATACTGATCCTTGCATTTCCGATTCTCGGTGTAGCATTGTACCTGATGACTGGTATGAATGGCGGAACGAAGAAGATGCGGATGCGTTATAAGGTGCTGGATGATAAGCTTCTTCCGATGCTTCCACAGAATGAGGAGATACTGGACAGACTAAAAGAAGAAGATCCAAAAGCTGGTAATGTTTCTACATATATAAAAGGAATCGCACGATATCCGGTTTACCAGAATACAGACATGAAATATTTTGACGAGGCGGTTAAGGGGCTGGAGTCCCAGCTTGTGGATCTTGCGAAGGCAGAATATTTTATTTTTATGGAATACCATGCGATCGAGGATGAGTATGCGTGGAGCCGGATCCAGGCTGTTTTGGAGGATCGGGTAAAGGCTGGCGTAGAAGTCCGTGTGTTCTATGATGACATGGGTTCGATTGGATTTGTCAATTTGAATTTTGCCAGAAAGCTGGAGGCAAAAGGAATTGCGTGCCGGGTATTTAATCCGCTGCTTCCTGGACTTAATATGTTCCTGAATAACCGTGATCACAGGAAGATTACAGTTATCGATGGAAAGGTTGGATATACGGGTGGTTATAACCTGGCAAATGAATATTTTAACTATACGCATCCATACGGAGAGTGGAAAGATACCGGAATCCGTCTGGAAGGAGATGCGGTTACATCGCTTACTGCAGCATTTCTGGAAATGTGGGAGGCTTCCGGGAAAGAGAAGATTGAAAAAGATACATTTGATCTGGAGAGCCGCAAAAAATACCTGGAGCAGCATCCGTATCAGGCAGTGCAGAAAGGATATATCCAGCCATATGCGGATTGTCCGCTGGATGGGATTCAGGTCGGCGAAGATGTGTATATCAGCATCGTGAATAAAGCAGAAAAATACTGCTGGTTTATGACGCCGTATCTGATCATTACCGATGAGATGACACATGCTTTGTCTCTGGCAGCAAAACGTGGTGTAGATGTAAGAATCATCACGCCGGGAATTCCGGATAAGAAACTGATCTACAGCATTACCAGATCGTTCTATCACAACCTGGTACAGGATGGCGTAAGAATCTATGAATGGACACCAGGATTCTGTCATGCCAAGATGAGCGTTGCCGATGACTGCATGGCAACCTGTGGAACAATCAATCTGGATTACAGAAGTCTGTACCATCATTTTGAAAATGGATGCTTTATGGCGGACTGTGATGTGGTCACGGAGATCCGGGATGACATGGAGCGGACATTTGGACAGTGCAGGGAAGTAACAGAGAAGTATAAGTCGGGACGAAGTGCGAGCCTGAGACTGGGACAGTTGTTCCTGCGGCTGTTTGCGGAGCTTTTGTAGGAAAAAGAGAATAGTGGATGGGAAAGAACCGGAAGCTATATCGCAAATAGTGGATTGGCTGTTGCATTATTTGGCAACAGCCAGTCCTTCTACTTCAAAGCAGGTAATCCAGGGATATTCCATATAATTAATAGTAATATTATCATTTATAATGATTCCTTCTGATTGATAATAAACATTTCCAAGAGGACTTTTCTCGCAGGTATAACCTTGTGAGAGAAGTTCTTCTTTTTCTTTATCGGTAAAACCTACCGATATCTCCAAGCGTGGAGGGGCACATCAGCTGGTTATCTTTTCTATAGAAAGAATGATGTTGTGAAAGCCACGGTGATTCATATAGGTGATGGCATTATCATTTAATTGTACCATGTGATTGGATCCTTTCGAAATTTCTGGGGGATTTATCTAATAAATATTTTGATGCTTTTAAGTATAAATTCAGTGTATCATGTAAGACAAGAAAAATACAGTAAAGAGAAGATAAAAGGTGTTGCGCATGAAGTAAAGATATGCTAATATAAACAAAAGCATATTTTCTATTAACTCTTAAATATAATGATGCGGCGCATAAAAAAGTGATTGTTACTATCATTATATAATTCAAAAAACAATTCATAAGCAGGTAAGATCCTGGCGGTTCAGAAAATTCATGCTTTATTTCACATTTTAACAGCAGGAGTTTTCTGGGAATGGAGACTCCGGACAATTACATAAGGAGGATCCGATGTATGGAGAGAAGATGGAAGAACAAAGAGAAGGAGACTGTACAGAAGATACAATGGCATCCGGCGTTTGTAGCGGCAACAAAAATTGAATTCGAAGATGAACGGGACAAATTAAAATTTGAATCGGAATATCAGTTATCCAAAAAGCCGATGCAGATTGATTTATTGATACTTAAGAAAGTGGAGAATGTATCGATTTATAAAAATATCGGAAAAATATTCAGGGGAAATAACGTCCTGGAATATAAAAGCCCGACAGACTACATGGGAGTTGATGATTTTTATAAAGTATATGGATATGCATGTTTTTATAAAGCAGATTCCGAAGAAGCGAATAGTATAGCGATAGACGATATAACGATAAGTCTGGTAAGCAAGAAGTATCCAAGAAAAGTAATCGAGCATCTGACAAAGGAACGTGGATATAAGATTCGAAAGGAAGAAGAAGGGATTTATTATGTGGAAGGAGATATATTTCCAATACAAATTCTGGTAACAAGCAGACTATCAAAGGAAAAGAATCTGTGGTTGAGCAGTCTTACGGACCAGATAGAAATTGATAGAATACAGAATCTTATGAAAATTTATTTAAAAAATAGAAATAATCCCTTATATAGATCGGTTATGAAAACATTAACAAATGCCAATAGAGATAAATTTAAGGAGGAAAATGACGTGAAATCTGCGGATGAAATATTGGTGGAAATATGTAAAGAGATAAAAGAAGAAAAGATAAATGCATTAAATCGTATCTTAATAAAAGAAGGACGAATGGACGATTTGATTAAAGCAACTTCTGATTATGAATATCAGAAAAAGCTGATAATAGAGTTGGAAGAAAAAGGGATTATATAAAATAGAGAACGCATCTAACAGATATATTCTACTTGTTAGATGCGTCTGGCTATTTATAATCTCTCAACATTATCCGTCAAATGAATATACTCGGCAACGGAACGGTCAAACGTTTTGATATGCTGGAATAACCAGTCTACAACGTTACGTTTAACCTGCTGGATGAATTGCTCGTTAGGACCTTCATTTTCATTTAGAAAATCATATAATTCCTGAATAGATTTTTTGAATTCTTCATGTTTGGCATGGTGATTGGCAAGTTCAGGGTAGTTGACTGATTTTTGAAGTTCTTCCTCTTCCTGAAAATGGAAATTTGTATATTCATCAAGGTAGTCTAACATCTTGATTGCTTTTACTTTCGTGTCACCGGATTCGCAGGCAGTAACAAACTGCTGGATACGGTCGATGAGTTCCTGATGCTGTGCATCGATTGTTTTATTGCCTGTGATCAAATTATCGTCAAATGTGATATTCATAGTAATTCCTCCTGTATATGGTGTATTGTATGTGCTAATTATAACGGTTTGAAATCGGAAGCGGGATGCTTACATATCGGACATATGAAATCTTCCGGGAGGGGATCGCCGTCATAAATATATCCGCATATAGTACAGACATACCCAGTCTTTTTGCTGCTTTCCGGAGCAGGTTTGATATGATTCTGGTAGTAGGTGTAGGTTACAGAAGGATCAGATGATAAAGTATCTGCATCTGTCACATCTGCAAGAAACAAGGTGTGGCTTTCAAGGTCGGTAGCTGAGATGACTTTAGCGCTGATATAAGCATTTGTCTGGTTAGTAAGATAGATGATCTGGTTGGCTGCACGTTCATAAGAGATACCAATCGTTTTATCAACCGTTGCCCCACTCTGGAATCCCCAATGTTGGAAAGTGGAAAAATCTGCCTGCTCAGATAATATTGATACGTTAAATTCTCCGGTTTTGAGAATCATATCGTGAGTAAAATTACCTTTGTTTACAGCGACCAGAATCCGGTTTGGAGAGGTCGTTACCTGGATTACAGTATTCACGATACAGCCGTTGTCTTTGTCACCGTCTTTGGCGGTCAGGATAAATAAACCATAAGTCAGATTATACAGAGCTTTTTTGTTCATAAAATCACCTCGTTTTTCATTGAAACCAATTTCCCGCAGGACTATAATTAGAGCATTGAATGTATTACAGAATGGTTATAAGAATCATTCTTCGTGTAGCAAAACATCTGAAAGTCATCTATGGCATTGCGGGTAGAAAATGCGATATATGCCAGAAGGAAAGGGTATCTTATGCAGTTACAACAGTTACAGATCTTCCACAACCTGACAGAAGAAGAACTTAAGAAAAGTTTGGTCTGTTCACAGGCCACAGTCAGGAAGTATAAGAAAAATGAATACATTTTCCGGCAGGGTGATGCTCCAAAGAAATTATATTTTGTTCTGGAAGGAGAAATTGAGCTTGGAAGCATTAACCTGAATGGTAAGGTTACAAGAATCTGTCGTGTTACGGTGGGTGAGGAATTTGGCGAAGTCGAAATGTTTCTGCGCCAGTCTGCATATTCGGGTTATGCCAGAGCGAAAAAAGAAGTGTCTGTTCTGGAAGTTTCACAGAGTTTCTTCGGAGGTAGATGCGAAAGAAATTGTGTACATCACAGTAAAGTTGTCTTCAATATGCTCCAGCTTTTTGCCGAAAAAGCAGATAAACATAACCATCAGATTGAAGTCCTTACCAGTGGAAATCTCCGCCAGAGGGTAGCAGCGTACCTGCTGGAAAACAGTAACCCGGATTACCGGGTAAAGTTACAAATGAACCGGGAAGATCTGGCAGCCTATCTGAATACTACAAGACCATCCTTATCCCGGATGCTTCTGAACCTGCAGGAGGAAGGAATCATTCAGATTGTAAATCGTAAAGTGATTGAAATCTTAGATTACGACCGCCTGCAGGAAGAAGATTAATCTTCAGGGGCAAATACATCTTTACCGAGTCCACAGATTGGACATACCCAGTCTTCCGGCAGATCTTCAAAAGCTGTCCCAGGTTCGATTCCGTTGTCAGGATCTCCGATCGCCGGATCATATTCATAGCCACATGGTTCACATACATATTTTTTCATAGTTAAAATCTCCTTTGCTTTATAAGTTTGAATATCCAGGATTACGAGACTGGGAAAGTATGATATACGATCGGGTGTCTGTGTAATCCGGTTGGTGTTGATTGTGTTGTACAACTTATGTTGTGATTAAAGTATAGGGGATTTTGAAGAATAATTGCGTAACAAATGTTACGAAAAACAAAGAAAAATATAAAAAAAGAGAAATGTAGTACCCACTTGAGCATTGCTGCACGGTAAAAGGTATTGCATTCAGAAAGATGATATGATAGTATAAACAAAAGCATATTTTCTATTAACTCTTAAATATAGTGGTATGAGTATACAAAACAAAGATTGGTACTCACATTATATAATTCAAAAAGCAAATCATAAGCAGGCAAAAGCCTGTCAGTTCAGAAAATTCATGCTTTATTTCACATTTCAACAGCAGGAGTTTTCTGAAAAAGGAGACTCCGTACAATTACATAAGGAGGATCCGGGACATGGAGAGAAGATGGAAGAACAAAGACAATGAGAATGTACAGAAGATACAGTGGCATCCGGCTTTTGTAGCAGCAACAAAGATTGAATTCGAAGATGAACGGGAAAAACTAAAATTTGAATCTGAATACCAGTTATCCAAGAAGCCGATGCAAATTGATTTATTGATACTTAAAAAAGTAGAGAATGTGTCGATTTATAAAAATATCGGAAAAATATTCAGGGGAAATAATGTCTTGGAATATAAAAGCCCGACAGATTATATGGGAGTTGATGACTTTTATAAGGTGTACGGATATGCATGTTTTTACAAAGCAGATTCTGAGAAAGTAAACAGTATAGCAATAGATGATATAACGATAAGTCTGGTAAGCAAGAAGTATCCGAGAAAAGTAATCGAGCATCTGACAAAGGAACGTGGATATAAGATTCGGAAAGAGGAAGAAGGGATTTATTATGTGGAGGGAGATATATTCCCAATACAGATTCTGGTAACCAGCAGATTGTCGAAGGAGAAGAATCTGTGGCTGAGCAGTCTTACAGATCAGTTAGAAAATGACAAGATACATGATCTTATGTCTGTATATTTGCATAATCGAAAGAATCCGTTGTACCGTTCAGTAATGAAAACAGTAACGGATGCGAATCAGAAGAAATTTAAGGAGGTGTTAGGAGTGCGGTCAGCAGACGAAATTTTATTTGACATAGCAATACAAAAAGCAAGTCCGGAAATGAAAGCAAGAGTGTTTGCGCAGGTAAGCGAAGAGGACAGAGAAAAGATAAGAAAAAAGGCAGAAGAAGAGGTGAAGGAAGAACTAAGAGAAAAAATAGAAGAGGCAAGAAAAAAGGCAGAAGAAGAGGTGAAGGAAGAACTAAGAGAAAAAATAGAAGAGGCAAGAAAAAAGGCAGAAGAAG
>NZ_CAKRAH010000087.1 GCF_934294775.1 uncultured Dorea sp. | reverse complement strand
GCAGCAAGAATGACCGACATTACGATACCTATCAATGCGTTGAATATAAGTCCAAGTTGTCTTGCCTGATATGCAATTCCCGGTCTTCCGGCTCCGATATTTTGTGACATAACAGCTATCATACCCGATGATATAACCCCAAACATGATAATAAAAACACCTATATATGTATTGGCTGTTCCTACTGCTCCTACAGCCTGGTCACTCACAGATGATAGCATAAGCGTATCGACCATGCCTGAAAGCATATAAAATAAAGTTTCTAAACATATTGGCACAGATAGCTGTGTTAATGTTTTTCTTTCAGTTTCCATAGTTTTCTCCTCACATACAATTCAAGAATACTATATCAATAATACGATATATTTTCATGTAATTCTTGTATAATATCATGTGAAAATTGCACTATTTCTACTTAATACTCTCGTATATATAACAACACTGCTCTCTCAAATAATCACTTCTCCCCAAAAGTACGCATAATGAATATACTATGTTGTTCCGTGAACTTTCCCTGTTCGTACTGATATTTCAATATAACCTTATTATAACGTCCTCACCATACCCCACTTCCTCATTCGGATACCTTGCAAATCCCGGCAGTGTTTTCGCTCCCCGTCTCAGATAGGCTTTCACCTTCTCCCCATACAGATACGGATCATTTCCCCGGACAATCCCCCATTCCATCAAAAGCGCTGCACTTCCCGTCACAAAAGGTGTGGCAAATGATGTTCCTGTAAAGGCTGCGTAACCGCCTCCTGTTGTTGCTGTCACAACTTCCACTCCCGGTGCCACCAGATCCGGTTTCACCAGATTCGTAAGTCTGGTAAATCCTCTTCCTGAAAAATCCGCATATGCAAATGTTCTGGCATCATATGCACCTACGGATATCACACGACTTGCCGATGATGGAATGGTGAGTGTCGTCTGATCTGTCGGAAATAAAAATCCTGTTCCGCGATTTAAAACCGCATCACCTGGGAGCCACATCTCATATTGACCGGTCACGGTTTTCCCCGATGTCAAGACAATTCTCCATATTCCTTCTGTCAGATAACTCTCTACCGGAAGGAAATCAATATAAATTTCCTGAGATGTGCTGTATGGACTTGGTTTTCCATAATAAAGCAGTATTTCTGTCTGACCAATTCTGAAACGTTGTGATCCCAAGACCTCCGGTACCGGTCCAACCCGTACTCCCGATGGATTGATGAGAGAAATCTCTATCTGATCTGTATATTCCTTCCATATCTGTACACTGACAGACGGCTGCCTGCTCTGAATTGCAAGCTGTACCGTCACTTCACTTTCTGATTCAATTCTTCCCGATGTATGCCCGGCACTTGCCACTTCATTTCCTGTACCAATGCCAAATACACTTTTCCATATATTTGAGATGTCATCAATATAACGCTCTAATAAAGTCATTCCGTCATGTCCGCCATATGTATTTCCAAAGCTGATATTCACCGCTACCGGCATGCGAAGTTCCAATGCTTTTCTTATCACATAATCAATCCCCATCATCAGTTCCGCCGTTCTCGGGAATCCTTCCTGCATTGAATTGCCAAGTTTTACAATAAGTAATTCACTCTTTGTGGCAACTCCGGCATAAAGTCCTCCACTGTTTCTTCCATTTCCTGCCGCCACTCCCGCTACAGCTGTTCCATGCCCGGAAATGTCCTGACTTCTCACAATCCTTCTTTGTTCTGATACTGTCTGCGCATTCAAAGCTTCATCTATCTGTTCTTTTGTATATTCCACACCGATTCCGTATCCTTCCGGCGAATTTTCCCCCTCTCCCGGATTCAACGACTGATCCCATAGATAGCGGATTCTCGTACTTCCATCTGCATTTTGAAAATCTGTATTGGCATAATCAATTCCCGAATCTATAACCGCTACCAGTATTCCCTGTCCATACAGAGAAAGGCGTGTGTCCTGTACCGCATTGATACAAGACACACGCCTTCCTTCTGCTGCCTGAAAGAACAGCCGCTTTGGTTTTTCTACATATTCTATTTCCGGAATCCCCGATAATATATTGATTTTGGATTCTGCAATTCGGATGATTGCATATTCATTTTGAAGCTCTGTTACTCCGGATGCGATTTCTCTGACTCGGTCCAGATTTCCAGAATATTTAATGATTAGATCCCATTCTCTGTCGATCGGATTATAGCCGACATTTAAATTCAATGATTTTTCCCTCTCATCTTCCGTAGAATCCAGTGCAAGATTTAAAAGGTTTTCTAGTTTCTGATTGGTCATGATATTGACTCCAATTGTCTTTATTATTAATATATGCACTTGGTAAACCACAGGGACACTGAAAAAGCCTCTTTTCTCGTCCTCATTGCCTTCCCACGGCGACACTGAAAAAGCCTCTTTTCTCGTCCCCCTGGCCCTATCCTCTGGCTCTGGCTCTATCTCTAATTCTTTATTACCTCGCTCAACACCCTTCCCACTGCTCCGGCAAAGTCATTAATATTCTGAATCCGTACCAATCCCCTGCCGAATATCTCTGTCGCTGTTTCTGCGGATTTTGCACTTCCCATGAAGATTCCGATAACCTGAATTCCTTTTTGTTTTAACTTCTGGACTTCTCTAGCCGTATCTTCTACCGCCGACTGATCTGTGTACTCTTTGTTTGTGTAAAATGCTCCCTCGCCAATATTCTGGTCATCCATCGGACTTGCATCTGTCAGTACAAGTAAGATTTTTCCCGGTTTTTCACTTTTTTCCATCAAATATCCTGCCGCACGCAGAGCCAGTCCGTCCCGGTTATTTCCTGCTGCGACATATCTGAATACTTCTTTTCCATCCTGCTCTTCTTCATAATTTTTAAAGATCCGCATCACAGTAAATCCCCGGATACTACAGTAAGAATAAATCTGTGCCGGTATGCCGCATGCATTCAGACTCTTTGCCAGGACATATGCCTGAGCCGCAATCTGTTCCTGCATCTGCTTTCTGGACGATGATGCATCGATCAGTATATCAACTGAGAATCCCGGAATTTCCACTTCTTCTTTCCGTTCAAACACTCTTGGATTATCGAGATAAACTGCTTTCCATACTTCTCTTGGATTGATCTTCCCGTACGTTGTCATTTCCGGAAATGTCTCGTCCTGTGTCTCCAGGCAGATGCGCAATTTTTCTGTAAGCTTTCTTATACTGTTCTGATATATTTCTCTGTTTTTCTCATAATACTGTTTGTTTTTCTCATATTGTAAAAAAGATTCTTTTTGAAATTTCAGAATTTCCTGCTTTTCTCGTTTTCCTGCTGTTTTCAAATATTCTTCTAATTCTTCCCCTCTCTTTTTCTCCTCCCATTCTTTTCCCAAAGCAAGCTTCGCTAATCCCTTTTTATCATCTTCCAGTCTTTTTGCAACTTCCTTCGAATTACCTCTTGTAAATAAAATGTGGCAGTTCTTATGATTATCTATGCATAGCTTGCGATCTATTTTTTTCTGTTTACTCTGAGAATGTATGCTTTTTCCGAAGCAGGCTTCCACGTACTTTCTTGCTTCCTCCGGATCATTTTTTAATGATAGCTGTACCAGATAATGCTTCGACCTTTCCATGGCTCCCGATTTTTCACCGCTGGTTTCTCCTTTATCTTCATAGTTCTTTGCCCGTACATAAGTGGCACTCACTTTTCCTACTGAATGAAATGCTCCGGCAACCTTTTGTAAAAAATAAATGCCTTCCTTTTTTGAAACTTTTGCCGGGCGATATGAAAAATACTTCCAGAAATTTTCACGAGTGCATTCCAGAATTTCATCCGTTGTCATCTCTTCTGTATAGGAAAATGCATGCAGAAGTTCTTCCTCTTCTGTACTTAATTCGGATGGCTGACCCAGGATTTCCCTGCAATGTGCATTCCGGATCTGCTCTATCCTTGCGTATTCTTTCTGATTCATATACCGGTTCAGATTATCTATGGCATACTCTCTCCGAAGATTTTCCATTGCAGATCTTGTTTTTCTTTCTTTTTGATACAATGCATTCTCCAGTCCGATCCACAGAAGGCCTTCGTATAATTCCTGATCTTTTCCTCCAAGCTGATCAAAAAAATCATCTATTTTTTCCTGATCATACCACTTATAAGTCAGACCAATAATCAGATTCAGATATATATCTGCCGTTCCATCCGGTGCAAATGCAAGGAAAAGTGGATCAAGTTCATAATTTTCTGCTGCCGTCCATATGAAATTTCGCGCTCTTTTTGCTTCTCTTAATTCCCGTTCTTCTATTTCTTCCATATTACAATACACTACTTTCCCGCTTCTATTTTCTGTTGTTCGCACACATTTCTAATAAGCAATTCGTAATATCAAATCAGATGTCAGATATCATTTTATAAACAAGTCTTTTCTCACCGTTTTCTTCGAGATTCTTGTATGGATCGTATCACGGATCAGAGTCTGTTCATATGTATCAAACGTTTTATTGGTAATTCCCATGTCCAGTGCCGTAAATATATCGAGTCCTTTTTCCATCAGACCGACTGCTCCTAAGAGGCCGCGCAGATCCAGTGCCTTGGAAGATATTTCTCCATTTTCACACTTCTTATGTAATTCCAGGAACATGGAAGCAAGTTCTCCTGCTCCTTCTTCACGGATGTCCGGATAATGCTTTCTTATTAATTTGATCAGACTTTCCCTTGAAATCATCGGCATCTGAATCACTACAAATCTGGATACCAGCGCTTCATTCAGCTCTTTTGTACCGGCATATCCGTAGTTCATCGTTGCAATGAATCTCGTTGCCGGATGTAGCTCCATACGTTCATACCCCGGAACATCAATCGTCCTCCGGAAATCCAATGTCGCATGAAGCACAGCCATCGCTTCACTCTTTGCCATATTAATCTCATCCAGTATGGCAAAGCCTCCTGCCTTTGCCGCTGTATATACCGGTCCCGGTCTGAACGTCACCTCTCCCCCACGGAATGTATCCATCCCGATCAATGAAGCTGCATCCATATTCACATGAAAAGACACATCCCACCGTGGTCTTGCGAATACTCCTGCCAGATTCTCTGCAAATAGATTCTTTCCTGTTGCTTTCGGACCCGCCAGCAGAATATTCTCTCCACACAAAATTGCGGTAATGGCCTGCTCCCAGACTTCTTTTCCATAGTAAAATTGTTCCAGTTTCGGGATTCTTGAACTATATTCTTGTTCTACCGGGTATGTTTCCCTATATTCTGTTATCTCACGGATCAGATCATCTCTGATTCCAAGTTCTCTTAATTTTTCCAGCAATTTCTAAGGCTCCCTTTCTGAAATGTTGTTATTTATAGATATACACTATCCTCTTCTCCATATTTTATTACTTAAAAATACACGAATCAAGGATTTTCCCTTTTTCTTACAAACTGCAGGAATTTCTTCACCGCTACCGAAGCATTCTTCTCATTCTTTACCGCGATCACAATCTCCCGGTGCAGCTCCGGTTTCAGACTTCTTGTTACGATATGATAATCGCATCTTTTCATCACCAGTTCCGACAGTATCCCGATTCCCAGCTCGTTTTCCACCATAGACATCACTGCATAATCGTCTCCGGAATAATAAGAAATGTGCGGTGCGATCTTATTCTTTTTGAAATGTTCTTCGATCTCCTGCTTGCCTCCTTCCTGAAGCAGTATAACTGACTCATCCTCAAATGCTTTTAATGGAATCTCTGTTTTTTCTGTCATTGGATACTTTTCTGGAAGAACGGCCAGCATTTCATCCGTCATAATGTCAATGGTATCATAGTCCGTCCGCACCGGCCGGATCAGGAATCCGAAATCTACCAGCCCCTCAGCAATCCACTGCTCGATTTTGGAATAATCTCCCGTATGTAGTTCAAAATCAATTCCCGGATATAATTTTCGAAATTCTTTCATCACTCCCGGCAGGTAGTGACACGCAATACTGCTGAATACCCCGATCCGGATCAGTCCCCGGTCCATTCCTGTGATTTCTCCGGCTTTTTCCCACATTCTTTCTTCTGCCATTGCCAGTTCCCATATATAGGGGATGAGCTGTTCTCCGTCTGAAGTCAGACACACTCCTGCGTGACTTCGTTTTAATAATGTCATCTGAAGTTCCGCTTCCAGAGACTTCACAATCTGTGTGACTGCAGACTGAGAGTATTTATAAAAATCTGCTGTTTTTGAAAAGCTCTCTAATTCCACTACTTTTAAGAAAATTGTATATTTTGAATACCTCATTAGCTCTATGCCTCTCTGTTATTTTCTCCGATGTTATATCAGGTTTTCTTATTCTCATCATGATAAATATGAATTTTACTTATATTCTATTCTGTCTTATAATAAAAATCAAGATAACGATTACATAGGAGGAAACACAGATTATGTCGACGAAAAAAGCCAATCTGATTCTTACAACCTGCTCCATGGCATGGGGCACTTCTTATATATTTATGAAACTGGGAATCGAGGGACTTTCCCCTTTAATGCTAATGGCTCTGCGTACCGGAATCGCATTTCTAATCCTGGTACTTATATTTTTCAAAAGGTTACTGAAGGTCAATAAAATCCTTTTACTCTACAGTGCCATCACCGGCTTTCTGCTTTTTACAAACCTTACGCCAATCCTTTACGGATTAAATACAATCACCGCTTCTCAGAGTGGATTCATCCTCAGCACCACCGTTGTGCTTGTTCCGGTCATTCATGCAGTTATTTCCCGGAAACTTCCGGAACATCATGTCAGGCTTGGAATCATTATCGTATTGATCGGAATGGTACTGATCAACGGCGGCGATATATTTGCTGTCAAGCCCGGAACGCTGCTTTGTATGCTTTCGGCTTTCAGTTATTCAATCAATATTGTATTAAACAGCTATTTTACCAGACAGGTAGATCCACTTGCACTCGGAGTCTACCAGCAGGGCTTTACCTGTCTTTATTCCGTAATCGGTCTGCTGGTGTTCGGATCCCCGATATTTCCGAGCACCGCGTTGGACTGGATATCCGTTCTTGGACTTGCTCTCTTGTCCTCGGCCTACGGATTCGTCGTACAGACTGTTGTGCAGCAATATACAACACCGGAGAATACAGGATTCCTGTTCTCCCTGGAACCGATCTTTGCAGCGATTTTTTCCTTCATCTTCCTGCATGAGAAGCTC
>NZ_CAKRAH010000086.1 GCF_934294775.1 uncultured Dorea sp. | reverse complement strand
ACAAGCTGAGGAATAGATCTTGGAAAATGTACATTTTTATTTTCCACTTTTTGATCATTTTTATATTGACATTTACAGCCTGTTATGGATTGTATATGGAAGCGTAGTTTTTGGTTTATAGTTTTATAATTACTTTTGCATTATATTTTCTTGTTGAAAGTAAGTGTTAGATAAAAGGGATAATAAATAAGGCCCGGACCATAGCGCATACAACAGCGCTATGATCCGGGCCTGGTTCGTTTAATAATATTCAGTTTTCAACTTATTCGCATAATAATACACAAGCTCCGTAATGGTAGGCACCCCTTTTTCAGAATTGATCTTTGCAGTATAGTACTTCAGAAGATCATCAATTGGTGTTGTGCGCCAGGCTTTGGCGATTGCGTTTTGCATGGCGCGCTGGATGCTGGATTCGGTCTTGCCGTGTGTTTGGGCAAGCTTCGTGCACAGATTCCGGGGCGGTGTGTGCATTACGAGATAGATAGCATCTGCCAGATACTGATATCCTTTGGATCTTGGATTGATTCCAATCTGGTCTAATTCCAGGTAGATCCGGCGGGTAATGTGGCAGTTCAGTTCCTGGGAAGCTTCAGCAGAGTTTGCAGTGTCTGTAGTTTCAGTAGCTGCCAGGGAATCTTTTGAAGTCTCCTGCAAAGAAGAGATTTCTGAAGCCATATAGTTATCAAGGATTACCTTTTTCAGCATTTGTAAAAATGAAAGTACTGTGTCCGCTGAGTAATCTGCCTGATGCTTATAAAAGATATAGTCAGCACCGGCGTGTCTGGCAGCGTCGTAGGTAATCTGGCTTGAATTGTTGGTGGTAACGATGATGTAAGGTCTTTTGGACGGACAGTGATCCTTTAATGCATATAAGAATGCCAGACCGCTTCCGGCACCATTATGCAGTTCAAGATCCAGAATTACAGCATGTGGCAGCCGCTCATGGACAAGCACCACGGCTTCCATTGAATTATCGGTAGCACCGATAAATGTAATATCGTCAAAAGTGTCTGCACAGGCAATCATTTCCTTTGAAGCCTGCTTATCGTCTTCTACGAGTAGAAGGGTAAGTTCGGTTTTGATTGTCATCACCTTCCTGTAATATGAAGCTCATTTGGTTGTTAAAGAATCTATTTATTTTAAAAACATCCGCAACATTTTACTCTTAAGCCGGTTATACTTCTGATACCGTACCGGCAGATCCATCCAGGTCTTTTTATCCACGATGCTGCGGTAATGGGTGAATTCATCGAATCCGGCTTTGCCGTGATAGCCGCCCATTCCGCTTTCGCCTACGCCGCCGAATGGCATGGCGCTGGTTGCCAGGTGGATGATGGTGTCATTGATGCAGCCGCCTCCGAAATGGCAGCGGTCCAGTACTTTCTTCTGTGCATCCTTATCTTCGCTGAAGAAGTAAAGAGCCAGCGGATGTGGATGTTCTTCCACCATCTGGATTGCTTCGTCCAGTGAATCATACGTCAGGATCGGAAGGATTGGTCCGAAGATTTCTTCACCCATGACGGCATCATCCCAGGTGACATCTTTCATAACGGTAGGGGAGATGCGCAGAACCTTGGCATCCGACTGTCCGCCGATGATGACTTTATCGGAATCGATGAGTTCCTGTATACGCTGGAAATGCTTCCGGTTGATGATCTTTCCGTAATTAGGATTATCAAGCGGGTGCTTTCCGAACTGGCGCTGGATCTCTGACTGGATGGCGTCGATCAGCTGATCTCGGATGGATTTGTCACAGAGTACATAATCCGGTGCGACGCAGGTTTGTCCACAGTTTAGATATTTGCCAAAGACGATACGTCTTGCGGCAAGAGGGATCTTGGCTGTGGCATCTACGATGCAAGGACTTTTCCCGCCAAGCTCCAGTGTGACTGGTGTCAGATATTCAGCAGCATGTCTTAATACTTCGCGTCCTACGGTTTTACCGCCGGTGAAGAAGATCTTGTCAAAGCGCTGATTTAACAAGGCTTTGTTTTCCTCGCGTCCGCCGGTTACGATTGCGACATATTCATCGGAAAAGCATTCTTCAATGATTTCCTGCATGACACGTCCGGTGGCAGGGGCATAAGCGCTGGGCTTTACGATGGCGGTGTTGCCTGCTGCCAGTGCGTCGATCAGAGGTTCCAGTGTCAGTAAGACCGGGTAATTCCACGGACTCATGATCAGTACCGTTCCGTAAGGAGAAGGCGAGCGGAAGCTCCTGGCGGCAAACTGGGCAAGCGGTGTTGGAACACGCTGCTCTTTGGTGAGCTTTCGGATATGCTTTAACATCCAGCTAAGCTCGGAGAGTGTGAGACCGACTTCGCACATGTAGCTTTCGGTCTCGCTTTTTCCAAGGTCTGCTTTTAATGCCAGATTAAGGTCTGGTTCGTGAAGGATGATAGAGTCTTTTAATTTATGAAGTTGTTCGATTCGAAAATCAACAGGCATGGTCTGTCCTGTCTGGAAAAATCTATGCTGCTTTTCCAGGATGTTCTGAATTTCCTGTTCTGTCATGTTCGATTCCCTCCTGTACAAGGTGATACATCTGTTCCAGTTTGTCAGGTCCCCAAAGAGCCGGCACCGGATAGAGCGGATTCGCTTCTTTGTCGGCATAGCGGGCAAGTTTCGGGATGTCTTCATCACGGATTCCGTCAAGTGTCTCCGGGATATTCATGGATCTGTTCATGCTTCGGATATGCTGGATGAAGATCTCTGCTGCAACTGCATCGGATGAAGCATCGGAGATACCGGTGATTCTTGCAAGCTGTGCCAGCTTTTTATGGGCTGCGGTTCCATAGGCTTCCAGTACGATTGGAAGCAGTACAGAATTCGCAAGTCCGTGTGGAATACCATAGCATCCACCGAGACTGTGGGCGACTGCATGGACGTATCCTACATAGCTTTTGGTAAATGCGGTTCCGGCCAGATAAGATGCTCTTAGCATATTTTTTCTTGCGGTTTTATCATTGCCATTCTTATAAGCATTCTGCAGGTTCGCGAATATGAGCTGGATCGCTTCGATGGATGCGGCGCGGGTCTGCTTTGTGGTCGAGCGGCCGATATAGGCTTCGATGGCGTGCGTCAGGGCATCCATACCCGTGGTTGCAGTTAACTGTGGCGGGAGTCCGTAGGTAACGGATGGCTCCAGCACTGCATAATCTGGAATCAGATTAAAATCATTGATTGCGTATTTGTGATGCGTGTCAGCATCGGTGATGACAGCTGCAAGTGTTGTCTCGCTTCCGGTTCCGGCGGTTGTCGGCACTGCGATCAGCAGCGGAAGCTTGTGCCAGATCTTTAAGATACCTTCCATCTTAGCAAGGGATTTCTTCGGGCGGGCAAGTCTTGCGCCGACAGCTTTGGCACAGTCCATAGAAGAACCGCCGCCGAATGCGAGCAGAGCCTGGCATCCGTTCTGAAGATAAAGATCTTTTGCTTCTTCCACGTTAGCGGAAGTTGGATTGGCAACTGTATCTTTATATATTGTACAGGATATTTCAGATTTTAAAAGTTCTTTTTGCAAAGGTTTTGTAAGTCCAAGCTTATATACGCCAGGATCGGTAACCAGAAGAATGTGTGAAATGTGGTGCTGCTTTAATACTGCAGGAACATTTTTGAATCCATCGATTAATTCCGGTTCACGGTATGGCAGAACCGGGAGTGCGATGCGGAAACAGGTCTGAAAGATGCGGCAGTATATTTTCTTGAATAGATTCATAAGTGACCTCCATAATGTAATGTTTAGATATATGATAAGAATGCAGGAAAATCCGTGATAATTGGCGGTGAATCCCCGCAAATCCTGTGTTAGAATAAAACTGGGTGTAACACCCATGTCAAGATGACTGAAAGTAAGAACAGACGAAAAATACCAATAAAATACGGCACACTCTGGAAATATGAAGCATTTTGCAGATAATAGAGTAACAGCCAGAAAGTAATGAAAAGGAGATAAGACTTATGCGGGAAAAAGACGAATATTGTATCACAGCCGGTGAATTTGCGAAGATCTGTCAGACGACCAGGGATACACTCCGGTATTATGAACGCCAGGGGATCCTGGTGCCGAAGAAGAATCCGGTGAATGGGTATCATTATTACAGCTATACACAGATCAGTTCCTACTATTTTATAAGGACATTCCGGGGACTGGACTGTTCGGTAGGGGATATCAGGGAATATCTGCTCGGTGGGGAAGAGATAAGATTCGATGAATTTGTTGAACAGCAGTATGAGAAGCTTCTATATATGAGAAAAGAACTGGATCAGAAGATTGGAACGATTGCAGGGACAAGGAAGATACTGGATCAGATCCGTATTGCGGATGTAGGAACTCCGGTCATCCGTAAAATAGAAGAACCGTTATCGCTGGTATGCACAGCAGTAGAATCGGCACCGGCATTGTCTTTTGATGAGATTGAGATGGATATCAGAGAACATTTAAAACAGTGTAAATGTTCCGGGATTCAGGCATTTCCAATGGGAGCGTCGATGGATAAGGAGGCATTTATGGATGGAGATTATACTTATAAAAATGTATTCAGTATTACGGAATCAGAATGTGTGAAAATGACCGATGATGGCATGGTAGATATGGAACAGCAAGATCAATGGTTGGACAGACAACAGACGGATACACAACAGATGCGTATATGCAATATGAAGTCCGGGGATTATCTGGTCGCAGTCTGCAGGGAAAGTGACGGGGATATAAAAGCGGTATATGAGGCGATGAAATCAGTATTGAAAAAAGAGCAAAGAGAACTGATCTCAGATGTATATAGCCTGAGTATTGTGAATGTAATTGATCCGCATGAAGAGAAAAAATATCTGAAATATTTATTTGCGGCGGTATCAGAGTCGGAGCTCTTGACAATATAAGCACTTACAAAGAATTTTCAGATAAAAATATCTTTTGGAATGGATAGAAACTTTTTAGTGACTTATATATGTAATAAATGGGGCAATTATTATACGGGGAAAAAAGGAAATCGCATATTTAGAAAAGGCAAGCACTGCTTGCTTGAATTTGGACAGGCAGAATGATACGTTAGGAAGTAGGAGCTCATAAACGTAGAGAAAAGGGGAAAACAACATGATTAGAATAGGAATATGTGATGACTGCAAGAAAGATATTTTATGGATTCAGCAATGTTGTGAAATGTTTTTTGGGGAGTGTAAGGTGGAGCACGAATATGAGATTTTTTATTCAGGAGAGGAAGTTCTGGAATATTGTAAAGGCAATAAGAAGAAAGAAGAACGAATCGATATATTATTTTTGGATATCGAAATGGGGAAAATTAGCGGAATCGATTTAAAAGAAAAAATGATTAAAGAGAAAAATATTTGGAGAATTGTATTTGTATCAAGTCATTTGGAAGCTATGCAGTTAGCGTTTGGACTCAAGACGATGGGGTTTATCATTAAACCTGCGAAGACAGAAGAGATTCATAGATGGCTGAAAATAGTGGCAGAGGATAAGCAAGAAGAAGTTCTGGTTGAGATACCTAAATGCACTGTAATGAATGAGAAATATGTCTGGCTAGAGGATATTGCTTATATTAAAGCGAATGGAAATTATTCAGAAATTTACCGGTACGATAAAAAGGAAGCTCCAACACTTGTGATATGTAAATTAAAAGAATTGGAAAAGGAATGGAACAATCTTCCTATAATAAGAATTCACAAATCTTATATGATAAATCTGATGAATGTAATTGATATATCTGGGAAAGTGGTTCTCAGAGACATAAAAGAAAGAATCGCCATTGGCAGACGATACTCCGATCTGGTAAATAAAAAATATCATGAATATAGTAAACAAATGATGAGGAGAAGAATGTGATACGAGAGATAAGTATTTTGACTGCTTATTTATTAACCGAATTTGCAATTTACCTTTTGGCATATAAAGTAATTTTTCAAAAGAGAATAAACCGTAATGTTTATAATTGGATGATTGTAACGATTATTATAGTAATAGTACATGTAGGGATTTATGTGTATGCAGATTTGTATTATGCAATGTCCATATCTATGTTTTCAATGATTGTGATACCATCATTTTTGTTAGAAAAAAGAGATAAAGAGGGATTCTTATTATATCCAATTGTATTAATGGGAACATCGGTTTTTGCAGTTAGTGGTATGTATGTGATGGCTTTGCTATTCTCTATTCCGGAAGACAAGCTGACGAAAGGTAATTTACTTACTATTTTATGCCAGATGATTCCAATATTCATATTGATTGCGTTGCAGCTGTCCAGACATTGTAAGAAAAAGATAACACTTCGATTAGAACTGGACAGACAACAGTATGTTTTGTTTTATATTGTAATAATATGCTCGTATCTTATGTTGGCATGCATGCAAGTGTTGTCGGACGACAAATTAAAGTTAACTTTGTGGGAAAGAAATATATGTGGTCTGGCAATTTCGGTAGCGTGTATGGCTATGATCTGGTTTTCTTGTAAAAATGCAATGGTTGTGTACAACGAACGAATATTCAGAGAAAAGAATGAAGCATATGAAAACTATATAAAACTTCAGGAAGAACATTTTAAAGAAATATTACATCAGGATGAATCCATGCGGAGATTCCGGCATGACATGAATTCGCATATTATAGCGTTAAGGGAATTATGTGCAAGCGGTGATAACATTGCATTAAAAGAATATATAGAAAACATTGTAGAATATTCGGAAATATATAAAGTTGAGGAGTATACAGCGAATAAAACAATTGATGCAGTTATCAGACAGTTGGTATCAGAGGCGGAGAAGAAATCGATTAATATAAAAATACAGGGATGTTATTTGCAATTGGCACGGGTGTCAATATATGATTTTTGCAGCATTATTTATAATTTAATGAAAAATGCGATTGAAGCCTGTGAAAAAATAGAGAATGTGGATGAGCGTATTATTGAAATGAAATTTGCAGAATATAATAATAAAATATTACTTATGATAAGAAATAGAGTTTACGAAAATGTTTTGATTGAAAATAATTCGCTTAAATCCACAAAGAGCGATAAGAAGAATCATGGCCTTGGCAGTGGAAATGTGGAACAGGCTGTAGAAAAATATAATGGAAGCATAGAATACCATTTTGAAAAAGGATATTTTATTGTCGAAATGTATATATAAAAGCAGTTTATACATAAAACATGTCGTTCATACAATTTAGATTGTAAAACGGTTTGAAATAAAATATTATGAAGAAAATAAGAGAACGGTAAGTGCATATGGCACATCCCAACGGCCGGCTTTGCGGAGCAAAACGGCCGAAATGCGAAGCTGAACGGTCGTCTCCCCT
>NZ_CAKRAH010000085.1 GCF_934294775.1 uncultured Dorea sp. | reverse complement strand
GCACCGCAGGTCGCACGATACAGGCAAATGGAATTGCCTGTATAGAAGTGCGCTCTTAGCTTTGCTAAGAGAATTATATTTCTATTTCACCGCATATTTTTTTTAGTGCCACAAGAGAGAAAGTGTCTTTTATCAAATGTTTTATTTCTCTTGCATTTGACTGAGTAACTGCACCTTTCTTTATTTTGTCAAATAGTTCTCTGTCTTCAATATCATAATCTTCCTTCAGTCTTTCTATTTCCCTCTCTGCAATTTTCTCTTTTGCTATACCTGACAAATCATTAAATTTAATAATTGAGTCAAAACGGTTATATATCGGCAATCCCAAATGTTCTTTTATCTCATCAATTGTTTTATAATTTGAAGTACACATAATAATTGCCTTATTTACTACCACTTTATAATTATGATCTTCATAAATTCCTTCATCAAATAATTGATAAAATGCACTATGAAATACAGATAAAGCTTTATCAAACTCATCAAACAGCAATACATTTGTTTCTCTAGCCAAAAGATCTTGTGCAAAGCTTTTCTCGTTATATCTTCCGCCAAAAATGTAATTAGCTGACTCATTATTCTGATACATGGAAAACTGTTTTCTTAATAATTTTCCACCCATCAATTCTGCCATATACTGTGCGGATTCCGTCTTTCCAAGCCCCGAATCTCCATATAACAATATTACAACAGGCTTACTCTGCTTACCATCTACCAAAGGATATATTGCCTGAAGCAGTTTCTTTTTTGCTCTTTCCTGACCAATTACTCTTTCACTATATTGGCTGTTAAATGTTTGTATCATTTCCTTTGAAACTTCCAAATATGGCTGTTGCTTTTCATGAATAATACTTTTATCAAATGTTCGATATATCTGCTCTCGAATATTTTTCGGTGGATTTTGAATATACATATTTGTTATGGACATTTGGAAAATAAAATTTATAAAGTTTATAATTACATGTTCCTGAACACTACAGTACTCATCTGCATGAATAACAAAATCTTGAACTCTCGGTTTCTTCTTTTTCTTAGGCTTTGGTTCTGGCTGCCCTGGAATGTTAACAAACATATCCATTTTTTTATTACCATCATCAAGTTTCACTGCCATTTCACTAAGATTTCTTGCACTTTTCGGAACAATCTTTTCAAAAGCAGAATCAGATCCTACAAAAATTTCAATCTTCTTCACGTACCACACCTGCCAATACTATATCATAAACATCTAATTCTTTCTCTTCTTCATCAGCAGTTTTTTCTCCCTCAACAATTTCTTCTGCTGTAGTCTTGTCTTCAGCTGGTTGAAAATCAAACTCTTTATCAATTGATAAATGATTTTCGCCACAAGTTCCAACCTTTATTCCGAAATATGTCAGTTTCATTTTGCTTAAATCGACAAGGTTATAATTATTTTTAAATGCTTGAAGGTTAAATCTCAATACGCTTTTCCGCTCTTTCTCTGTCTTTAACAGCATATCATAATAACCCCGTTCACCTAATATTGCCTCATTTAATTTTTCCATATCTATTGGCATTTCTTCTTTAGGCACAATGGTCAAATATGAACTGAGCATTTTATATAATGTCACAGAATTTTCCGGAGCATAAACACCACCATTCTCGAATTTTTTTACGTGTTTATCCTTCGATGCTGCCTGTATATAATCTGTAAGCAACGTATTTTTTATTGTTTTGTCAAAAGCGCTGGTCAGTTCAGCGGAAGCACTGGCATCAACTTTTCCCTGAAATGTTGCTTTAATATAATTCAAAATATTAAAGCCACTTTTTGCCTGAGCTTCAATTTCAGCAACTATTTTAGCTATTTTTTCTTTATTTTCCTGTGTTGACCAATCAAGTCGTCCTCCATTTGTAACATCAACATAATCCTGTGCAGCAGCTTCATCAAAATATACTATTTTTAGAAACTCTGTTTTCTCAGTGTTTTTATTTTTCAACTTTTCTGCTCCTTACTATTTCTGTTCCTCACACAATTTCTGATATCTTTTCATAAGTTCTGCAACACAGGCAGCTTCGCTTTTATAGGCTTCACTACCTTTTGTAAATCCGTATGCCTGCATGACAGCCATATCATTTTGCTGATGTGCCTTTCTCAATTCTGGCGGCATAGTCAATTCATCATACAACGTTGCAAGACTGCTATTCGGATACAGTGCTCTTGCGTCAAGTATTCTTTGAGCAGTCTTCTCTATTTTTTCTCTTTGCTGCTCTGTTGGCTCTGGCCAAGGGAAATTATTGTATACAACATCTTTTGAATAACTATAATCACTCTTTAACCGCATACATGTTACTCGCATCCAAGCCATGTGAATATTTGAAATTATAATTCCAAAATCATACAGTGAAGCATCCGGGATTACCTGAACCCTATCCGTTACAATTGTTCCAGCTTTAATGAATCCCATAGGGACATAACGTCTTGCTTGTGATGATACTCTCGGCACAATAATAAAATCTTTATCAACCGGCTGAGTTCTCTGTGCAAAAAGTGTTGGCGTAGCTGCAAACTTTCTTATTCCTGCAGCAACGCTGTTTTCTCTTGCCTCTTTACATTTCTTTATTCTCTCCATAATCATTGGACATTTTTTCAATTCTTCCGGATCTGCACCAACAAGCCATAAGCACCATCTTTTATTTCCTTTGATATATTCTGAAGCTCCCAAAAGAGGATGGATATATTTCTTTGCGTTCGGATCTTTTTTAATAAATTCATTTAAGTCCTCATCTTCAATAATCAAATTTCCTCCATCTGCTGGTTTATTGCCATATATCATCTTAGGAATGTCGCACAAAGGTTTATTCCGGCTACGTACTAATATATCATCTCCATCCATCAAATAGCGATTGATATTTTCAGCCACTGTAGTCCTTCCATTATCGTACAAATATTTAGTCGAACGTGAGAATTTCGCAAATCCAATGATTACGCAATGTACATGAGCTTTTACACTTGCTTCACTATCCCATTCAAATGTTCTGTATGCAAAGTTAATAATATCATCCTGCATAAAGTCCCAAAATCTGGATACCGTTTCACCTTGTACAATTGAATTTGTTGATACAAAAGCGACTTCTATTTTTGTTCCCCGAATATAATCTGACGCTTTTTTATACCAAGCACAAACAAAATCAAGATTCTTCACACCTGGAAAAATATTTTGCATGTCTTGTTTTTGCTCAGCTGTCATAAAAGTAAATCCATGAAACGGTGGATTTCCCATAATATACGACACCTGATATTTTGGTACAACTCTCTCCCAGTCAATCTGTAAAGAATTACCCTCTACAATAAACGCATTGGTCGTCAACGGCAGGAAATCCAGATTCATGTGAACGATGTCTTCCGTCTCTTTCATCATCTGTGATTCTGCAATCCACAATGCGGTCTTGGCAACTGTGACAGCAAAATCGTTGATCTCGATTCCATAAAATTGATCAATGGAAACATGAATCGGAGAAGATTCATCAAATCCAAAAGTAATCTGTCCTCTCTGCAATTCTTTTATGACTTCATTCTCCAATCGCCGGATACTGATATATGTCTCTGTAAGGAAATTTCCACTTCCCGATGCCGGATCAAGCCACCGAAGATTTGATAACTTTGTCTGGAAGTCTCTCAGCTTCTTATCTTTTGTTCTCTGAACCGTTATCTGCTGAATTTCTTTCAGTTCATTTTTCAGATCATCCAGAAACAGCGGATCAATGACTTTATGAATATTTTCAATACTGGTGTAGTGCATACCACCGGAACGTCTTGTCTCAGGATTCAGTGTACTCTCAAATACCGCACCAAATATAGTCGGGCTAATTTCTGACCAGTCAAAATCTGCTGACGCTTTTTCCAGTAAAAGATTTCTGATTTCATCCGTAAACTGTGGAATTTCAATATCTTCATTTGCAAACAGCCCACCGTTCACATATGGGAACTGTGCCAGAGATTCTTCCATATATGGATCTCTGTCTTCTGGTTTTGTATCAAGCACCTGGAACAGCTCAATCACAGCTTTTCTCATGTGCCTTGTATCAAACTCTTCCAGATAATCATGGAATATACCATGCTGTCCGAAGATACCCGCATCCTCTGCATACAGGCAGAATACCATTCTGACGCAAAGGATATTCAGGCTTTTCATTGCACGCTCTGTTGTTGGGTCAACATATTGTTTTGCCAGTGCATCATACAACAATCCTACAATCTCACCAGCGGCAATGGAAACTTCCATTTCTCTCTGGAGATTTGTGTTTCCTTCGTCCACAAGGAACTGTAATCGGTAGTATTCTTTTTCCAGATCCTCCAACTGGATAATCTCCGGATCACCGCCCGGCTTTTCCATATCGTAAATATAGAATGACTGGAAATTACTGGTTACAATCCATCTTGGTCTTTTTGAATACGGCAGTTCAGAGGAATATCTTTTTGCCTGTTCAAATGGTGTCAGCATGGAGCCATCGGACTGCCGGATAGCAGCCGTCAGGCTTTTGTTGATACTTTTCTGTTCAATCATGACATGGGTTTTCTCAATATACCCGTCAATAAAACTGGTGTGGTCAAGGTGTACCTGATCTTCAAAAGAAATGAACTGTGAGATTTCCGTTACTCCAAATACTGTTGTCAGAAGCTCCACCCAGAAGATCTGGCTGTCGCCTTTTTCATATCCACGGTCTTTCCAGTTTTTCGCAAATGCTTTCGCCGCTGCTCTTTGCTGTGTATCTGTCATTGCAGCAACCTCCTGTTATTCATCATCTGTAAATTCCATCATCTCATCCACTGTACAGTCCAGCTTCTTGCAGATTTTCTCAATCGTCTCCATTGATACATACTGGTTTTTCCCCATCCGGGCAAGAATGTTTCCGCTTATCCCGGTGAGATACTGCATCTCTATCCGCTTCATATTTTTATCTATGAGCATTTTCCATAATCTGTTATAACTTACGCCCATAAGCTACCTCCATCTTTTCGTTTAAACATATTTTGATTATATCACGATTTCGTTAGGTTGAATACCTGTAATTTTTGATATCTTCTGTAAAATGGAAAAGAGGATACCCCGACAAAGGGCAACCTCTCCAACCATTTACTTCAGTTTAGTTAAATGGAACCTCACCTTCCGGCACTTCCATGAATCCATCCTTATCTGTTTTCGGTGTTTCCGATGAATCAGCTCCGACACCATTATCCTTATTCTGGGCAAATTCATGTTCTTCCACAATCACATCTGTGGTATAAATTGTTTTCCCATCCTTGTCCTTATAATTGCCGGTGCTGATACGACCGCCGATCACAATCCGCATTCCCTTGTGAAGATATTTCTGTGCAAACTCTGCACTTTTTCCAAATGTGACACAGGAAATAAAATCTGCTTCCTGTTCCCCGTCACGTTTATATCTTCTGTTTACTGCCAGTGTGTATCTTGCTACTGCCATATCATTGTCTTTCCCGGCATATTTGATCTCCGGATTCTTCGTCAGTCTTCCCATTAAAATCACTTTATTCATAATCGTTACTGTCCTTTCCGCAGCTACGCTGCCATTGCATATTCATCATCATCTGTTTCATTGTCCGGCATAACCATTGCACATGCTTCCGGTGGATTGGTATCGTCCGGTGAAAACATTTTCCGTATCATTTCGTACATGATTGGATACCGATATGTGATTTCTTCTCTTGCAAGGAATCTGCATACTCTGTAAAGATTCTTTTTCATTTCTTCATCGGTTGCAAGCATGGCAGCCAGATGGATTCTCTCCCTTGTATAGATCAGATTCGGGCATCCAAACCAGTTGATCAGTTGCATTTCTTTCATTTTCAGTTCTGTCATAAACTGCTCCTTTCCGGGCATTTTGCCCTGTAAACATTGTCATCAGTTTCATTCGTCCGGCGGTCTGGCGTGCGCTTCCCTGTCACCTGCAGCCGTCTCAGACTGCCTCTGCCTGCATTAGCAGGTCACTGACCATAAGGCTCCGGTCAGCCGCCCATCATCGGGAGTGTCATTATGATTCCGCTCGCTCTCAGAAAAAGAAAGGTCATGGCAGAACTCCTGGTAGGCTTCCAGGGTGCACTTATCGGTTGTCAAGGTTCAGCGAAGGAACATTCCAAAACGTCCTCTGATTACTAAAGTCAAATGACCTGACAAGATGCAAAAGATTCGTGATATTTTTTTGCATTTTTATCATTTTTTCTTTTACTTTTGTTAGTCCCTTCACTTACTCTGTACTGGGGCAGGCAAAAGCGGACATACTTAGGTAAAAAATTTTTAAAATAATTGTTCCTCTACCTATAAAGCCTGAGAAACGGTATTTACCAACCCCCTTTTGCAAGTTTTTTTCGCATAAATGAAATATTCCCTCACTAATAGCAAGTTTCAGAGGGCATTTGGACGGTACTTTTGCAGAAAAAATTATTTTTCCACTAATCACACGTGGGAACTTGAAGAATGTCAGATGATTTTGAAAAAAAATCAAAAAAGAAGCACCGACCATTATGATCAGTGCTCGTAAGATGATTATTCAAATGTTACTGTCCTTTTCACACACCAGCCTTTCATAATCCAGGAATCCACGGATGTACATTTCTTTTGCCACAATTCCCTCCATTGCATTTTTCGCTGAAATAATCCTGTCCAATGCCTGCCACATCTCCTGTCCAGCATCTCTGAGGACGGGTTCCAGTATTTCTATGTAATGATGAATTTCTGCTTCCAGAGAGAACATCTCCGGATCAGATTCAAGAAATTTTTCCAGCTCCCGCTGATATTCTTCATAATAGCTTTCAATCAATTCTCTTCTCATATCTGGAATCCCCCTTATACATAAATCAGTTCCTGTTTGATGATTTCAGAAGCCCGGTTGCGGATATTGTTGCAGTGATGCACCCATTCCATAGGATTCTGTCTCTTCAATTCCTCGGTAATTCCCTCCGCACTTTGCATCTGAGCTTCAATCAACTCAAAGCGTTCCTGTGCCTGTTCATTCAGATCTGCCAGATAGCTGTCCAGTCTGGCGGTTAGAAGAAGATATGTATAAGTTCCAGATTTATGTTCTTTCAGATATTCCTTCCGAAGCATTCCCCAGAAGCCAATCGGTCTGGTCTCTTCCGGATAGTAAAGATTCGGTAAATAATAGTCTCCAACTTTTGTGTATTCGATTTTCATGGTGTCTCCTTTCGCTTTACATCAAATTGTCATGTTATCTGCGTAGGATGTGCGTTTTTCCTTTAAAATCTTTTCACATAGAAGACATTAAGTGCTTAATTCCCTGGGATTTTGCACCCGGGTTGTCATTTCCATAACCTTCCATCAGGTTGATTACGCCCCAGACACCAAGACCGGCACCGATTGCAACGACCAGTGTCTGAA
>NZ_CAKRAH010000084.1 GCF_934294775.1 uncultured Dorea sp. | reverse complement strand
TTTTCATCTATTTTGAAAGATGTATGTTGCCGTCTTCTGCGTTGACTCTGTTGCCTCACGGCCTTGTCTCTCGCGACGACTCAGTTAATATATCACAGCAGTCGAACTTTGTCAATAAGTTTTTCTAAACTTTTTTATTCGTACCACTTATATATCAACAAACGGAGAAAGAGGGATTTGAACCCTCGCGCCGCTATTAACGACCTACTCCCTTTCCAGGGGAGCCCCTTCGGCCAGCTTGGGTATTTCTCCACATAAACTGCTCGATCATCATCGTACAATTCAACTCTTTGTATGCGTCAGACCTCTATGTCACCTCACATACTTTGACATATAAAAAACTACCAGGATAAACTTGGTAGTTTTTATAAAGCGGAGAGGGTGGGATTCGAACCCACGCGCCCTCTCGGACAAACGGTTTTCAAGACCGCCTCGTTATGACCACTTCGATACCTCTCCATCTATTAACTTGTCTGCCGCTTCCGCATCACCTCAGCGACAAGATGTATTCTAGCACAGCTTTTCACTGTCGTCAACACTTTTTTCAAACTTTTTTTATTTTTTTCTATTTTTCTTATTTTCAGGTATTTCTGACATATGTATACACTTCTATTTCAGAGTATATTAGTTCGAGTATGTCTGAAAAATGCTTCCCGCAAGATGTATATCACAATTTGTGTGTGATTTTGTCTGAATGAGGACGGCATAGTGGGCTACGTCAACCGAACGAAGACAAAATATACCACAAAGCGGGACATATAGATTGTATGAATGTCTTTCCCGACATGCCCTATGTGATGATGCCATAAATTGCCTGGCTATTACGATTTGTTTACTGTGCTCACAAAAAGACTATTCCCAAAGCATAGCCGTCAGGCAATTCGTGGTATCAGATCAAAAGAGACAGTTCTTATATACTTTCAATAAATCCTTTCGCTGTCTCCAGATCTTCCGGTGTCGTAATCTTAATATTACAATAAGAGCCTTCAAACAGCTTTACAGGTATCTGCATTTCCTGCTCCACTACCATGGCATCGTCTGTTACATTTTCACGGTCATGCTTCATCAGCTTCTCATACGCCTGTGTAATAAGTGGTGTTTCGAATACCTGCGGGGTCTGTATAATCCATACATATTTGCGTACAGGCGTAGTAACTGCGAACTGATTTTCGTCTACGATCTTTACTGTATCCTTACTTGGCATACCAGCAACACATGCACGGTTTTCTTCCACACATGTATAACCTCTCTTTATAATTTCTTCGTCTACAAACGGTCTGGCGCCATCATGAATATACACGTATCCTTCTTTTGCCTCTTCTCCTGCCATATCGTCACGGATAGCCTTTAATCCATTCCAGACAGAATCGTAGCGTTCTTTACCACCCGGAACTACTGTACGTACTTTTCCGAAGTGATATTTATTCACAATCTCTTCCGTCACATAATCTTCCTGTCCGGCTCCGGCCACCATGATCACATCATCAATAATCTCTGATTTTTCAAATGCTTCCAGGCAATAACAGATAATTGGTTTTCCACACAGTTCAATATACTGCTTCTGAATAGATGTTCCCATTCTTTTTCCCTGTCCTGCCGAAAGCACAATTGCCACGCATCTCTTTTTCATTTGCTCTTCCCTGCCTTAATTCACCTGATTAGCGCTCACCAAGCTTCAGATTCGGAACTGCATTCAGATCCCATCCACTTCTGGTTCCATTCATATATTCATAATAGGCTGCCACACCGATCATCGCTGCATTATCCGTACAGAAGATCGGAGACGGGTAATAAAACTTCACGCCTCTTTCTTCACATGCTTCTTTCATGGCCGCACGTAGTGCACTGTTGGATGCAACTCCGCCTGCTATGGCAAATTTATCTACTTTGTACTCTTCTACTGCATGCATGGCTTTTGCAACCAGTACATCGGTAACTGCTTTCTGGAAAGACGCTGCTATGTCTGCCTGATTGTACTCTTTGCCTTTCATCTTGCATCCATTGATATAATTTAATACGGCTGATTTTAATCCACTGAAGCTAAAATCATAAGGCGCATCTTCTACATTTGCACGTGGAAATGCTATGGCATCCGGATTTCCTTCTTTTGCTACTTTATCAATCTTTGGTCCACCGGGATATCCAAGTCCGATTGCACGGGCTACTTTATCAAATGCTTCTCCTGCCGCATCGTCCCTGGTTCTTCCGATAATATCGAATTTTCCGTAGTCTTTTACACGCACCAGGTGTGTATGTCCTCCGGATACAACCAGTGAAAAGAATGGCGGCTCCAGTTCTTTGTGTTCAATAAAATTGGCCGCAATATGTCCTTCTATATGGTGTACACCTACCAGTGGCTTTCCTGCTGCGTAAGCGATAGCTTTTGCTTCCGCCACACCTACTAACAGTGCACCTACCAGCCCTGGTCCATAAGTAACACCGATTGCATCAATATCCTCAAGGGTAACATCTGCTTCTTTTAGTGCTTCCTCAATCACCTGGTTGATCTTTTCTATATGTTTTCTGGATGCGATTTCCGGCACAACACCCCCATAAAGAGTATGCAGTGCAATCTGCGAAGAAATCACATTGGACAATACTTCTCTTCCGTTTTTTACGACTGCTGCCGCTGTCTCATCGCAGGAGCTTTCAATCGCCAGTATTAATACGTCTTTTGTCTCGCTCATGTTCTTCCTCCTAATCCTCAAATACCAGTTCTACAGATCTTTTATCTTTTGCAGCGATCGAATTCGGGAATATTGCTTTAACATCATCCATGTATTCCTCCGGCTTGGTAAGTGACGGACTGTAGTGTGTCAGCCACATCTCTTTTACCTGTGCATCTTTTGCAAGCTGTGCTGCTTCATAAAAAGTCATGTGTTTGTATTCTTTGGCTTTTTTCTGTTTATCTTTTTCCCCGTACATACCTTCACATATGAACAGATCTGAATTTTTTGCATTTTCCCTGATCGACTCTGTCGGTCTTGTATCTGTACAATATGTAAGCTTAATCCCTTTTCTTTCCGGTCCAAGTACCATATCCGGTGTGTAGACATGTCTCTGCGTCTCTACTGTCTCACCTTTTTGCAATAATCCCCAGTATTTCTGCGGAATATTGGACGCCGTTGCCCTTTCCACATCGAATTTGCCGGCACGGTCAATTTCCATAGTATAGCCATAGCATATTACATTGTGGTTGACCCGAAATGCTTTTATCCGGTAACCATTCATCTCGAATGTCTGCTCCGGCTCTGTGATTTCTTTGTATTTAATCTGGAATGGAAGTTCTGGTGCGATTACACGCAGTGAATTCACTACCCGCTCCAGTCCTTTTGGTCCGATTAGTGTAAGCGGCTTAGTACGGTCTGCATTTCCCATAGTAAGGAGCAGTCCCGGAAGTCCACTGATATGATCCCCGTGATAGTGGGTAAAACAGATGACATCGATTGGTTTAAAGCTCCATCCTTTTTCTTTTACTGCAATCTGTGTGCCTTCTCCACAGTCAATTAACAGACTGCTGCCATTATATCGAACCATCAGGGATGTCAGCCACCGGTATGGCAGCGGCATCATCCCTCCTGTTCCTAACAAACATACATCTAACATAATTTTCCTCTATTTCTATTTTTATATTTCTCTGATGCCGGGGTCAAAAGTCCACAGCTTCGATACCTGCGGATTGTTCCGCGCTACACGCTCCTGCAATCCTGGCATCTTTCTATATTATCCGGCCGGATCTTAAATCCAGCTGTCAGTTCATCGTAACATTCTTCACATAAGTCAAAATGATCTATCCTGTTATCTTTTTCAGAAAAATATCCCCATCTTTTATCTATACTTAAGACATCCTCACGGGGAACCCCCTGTATAA
The DNA here is from genome assembly GCF_934294775.1 of uncultured Dorea sp. GTDB lineage: Bacteria > Bacillota > Clostridia > Lachnospirales > Lachnospiraceae > Dorea_A. The sequence continues at coordinate 3,642 of NZ_CAKRAH010000084.1, read as the reverse complement.
CAGGAATCCTCTTACCGCATTTATTACATATGATCTGTATTAATTCTTTTGTTTCTCTTGTCTGTTCTACAAACTGGCGCATACCATTCCTCCTGTAGTCACACTTTTTCTTCGGATACGCCTATATTATAGCTTTCCACTTCTGTACTGCCTAGTGGAAAGTGTTGTAAGAATTTCCATTGTTTAGAGTGTATCTTTAAGAAATGATTTCGCAGACACGCTCTAGTCCAGTATTATTGACATTAATACTGCATTTTCTTTTGGATTTTCATAATAATTCTTTCTGATTCCATCTTCTGTAAATCCGCATTTTTTATAAAATGCTCTTGCAGGTTCATTACTTTCCCGGACTTCCAGCATGATTTTTTTTATTTCTTTTTTCTTACAGAATTCCTTAAGGAACTGGAAAATCTGTGTGGCAGCACCGCAGCGACGCATGTCAGGGGATACCGCTATTCTCGCGATTTCTCCTTCATCCAGCACATAATAAAAGATCACATAACCTGCAATCCGGCATCTGTCTTTTACTTCTTCTTTTTGCGCATTATTTGCGATAAAAATCTCTGCATTTTTCTGATTCCATGTCTCCAACAGGCTTTTTTTACTCCACGCATCTGAAAATATTTCTTTTTCCAGAACCGCCAGCCCCGGAAGGTCTTCCTGTTGCGCTCTTCGTATGTCTAACATGCTTCTATGTCCCTGATAAGTGCCTCTACAGCTTCCGGCTTTGTCGCCCAGCTTGTACAGAATCTTACGGCACTTTCTGACTCTGACACCTTGCTCCAGAACTCGAATACATACTTTTCTTTTAACTTTTCAAGATCTGCATCCGGGATCACCGGGAACTGCTGGTTCGTATAGGAATCGTACAAAAGACCGTAGCCCTTGTCTGTAAATGCTTTTCTAAGCTTCATGGCAAACTCATCTGCCCGTGCAGAAATCTTAAAATACAGATCATCCGTGAACAGTGTATCGAACTGGATTCCCAGAAGACGTCCTTTTGCGAGCATGCCGCCGTTCTGTTTGATCATATAACGGAAATCTTTTTTCAGTGCATCATTTGTGATCACGACTGCCTCACCAAACAATGCTCCCACCTTGGTTCCGCCGATGTAAAATACATCTGTATACTTTGCAAGATCTGCAAGTGTAATATCATTTGTTTCTGCCATCAGTCCGTATCCGAGTCTTGCCCCGTCAAGGAAGAGGTAGATGTCGTATTTCTTACACACTTCATAAAGATCCATCAGTTCTTTTTTTGTATACAATGTTCCATTTTCTGTCGGATGAGAAATATATACCATACCTGGCTGTACCATATGTTCCTGGCTTCCATCCGTCCAGTGCGCATGGCACAGTTCATCTACCTGTGCGGCGCTGATCTTCCCATCCTCGCTTGGAAGTGGCATAACTTTATGGCCGGTCGCCTCGATCGCTCCTGTCTCATGTACATTGATATGTCCACTGACAGCCGCAACTGCTCCCTGGTATGGACGAAGTGCTGCACTGATCACTGTTGTATTCGTCTGTGTTCCTCCCACGAGAAAATGCACATCTGCCTCCTGGCATTCACATAAATCTTTTATCTTTTTTCTCGCGCTGTCACAATATGGATCCAGTCCATATCCATTTGTCTGTTCAAAATTAGTCTCTACCATGCGCTGCATAATTGCCGGATGCGCACCTTCTGTATAATCACATTGAAATCTATACATGTCCAAGTCTCTCCTTCCGTTCTCTTTCTGCCTGAGACACGCGGAGATAATCCGGCTGATGCTCTATTGCACTTTCTGTTTTTCCTGCTTTATAATACTGCATTCCCAGTGTTCCTACGGATGCGGCTCTCTGACGGTTCATATTCGCCGGAGCAAATGTAATATTTTCTCCCGGAAGGATCTCTTCTGTTAATTTTGCCTTATGCACAGGCACTCCATCCCCGAGGAATGTTACTCTTCTTCCTTCTTTCAGATATTTCTTCAGTTTTTCTCCCAATTCTTCGATCGGAACTGCCATCTGATCTTCCAGTACCTGAATCTCCTGATTCTTAAATTCATAGATACCCGCATATACCTGTCCGCGTCTTGCGTCCATGATCGGGCATACGATATCTGTTATTCCACACAGATTATATGCAAGGCCTTCTAATGTAGGAATATGAATCAGTGGTTTCTTAAGTGCCAGTCCAAGCCCCTTCGCTGTTGCTGATCCTATACGAAGCCCGGTAAACGATCCCGGTCCGCCTGCAACCGCGATTGCATCAACGGTGTTAAGATTCATCTCTGTCATCTTTACAATCTCATCCAGCATTGGAAGCAATGTCTGGGAGTGTGTCTTTTTATAATTAACTGTATATTCGGCAACGACCTGGTCGTCCATTGCCCCGTCTTCTACTACAGCTACGCTGGCAACCAGGCCTGAGCTGTCTAATGCTAATATTCGCATATCGTAATCCTCCGGTAATCGAATCCTTTTTCCAGATCCTTTTCTATTTTAATCTCTGTATAATGTTCCGGCAATATTTCCTCAATCAGATTCGCCCACTCAATCAGGCTTACGCCTTCTCCATAGATATAATCTTCGTAACCGATCTCATCCATCTCTTCCACATCACCGATTCTGTACACATCAAAATGATAAAAAGGAAGTCTTCCTTCTTCGTATATCTGCACAATAGTAAATGTCGGGCTGCTGACCGGTTCTTCTATTCCCAGTCCTTTGGCAAGTCCCTTGGTAAATATAGTCTTTCCTACTCCAAGATCTCCCACCAGTGTATACACCTGTCCAGCGCAGGCCTTTTCACCCAGCCTAAAGCCAAGATCCCATGTCTCTTTTTCGCTGTTTGTCTCTATTATCATAAGCGCTCCCTTTCTATATTTCACACTTTTTATGTTACATTGTTATTATTATTCAGTATCTTTAAGTATAACACATCTTTTTTTCTTCTGCTACTCATGTTATACTCAGAAACATAAGGTAATACATAGGATCTGCCATCGGCATCTTCTATTGCATACTTAGGTATCATGAATAATAACACTAAAGATACCGGCTGTCTGTACATATTGTCTGACAATTACAATTCATTATTTTATCAGGAGGAATACTTATGAAATTCACTTTTTATCACAATAATATCAATGTTGCTGACCTTGATAAGTCTATTGAGTTCTACAAAAAAGCTCTTGGACTGAAAGTTACAAAAGAAACGGTTGCAGATGACGGAAGTTTTAAGCTTGTCTTCTTAGGCGATGATACTACCCCGCACAAATTAGAGCTTACATGGCTTCGTGATATGGACAGACCTTATGATCTTGGAGATAACGAGATTCATCTGGCTATGCAGACAGATGATATGGATGCGGCGCTTGCATTCCATAAGGAAATGGATTGTGTCTGTTTTGAAAATCCTGAGATGGGTATTTACTTTATCAATGATCCGGATGGGTATTGGGTGGAGATTTGTCCGGCAGAATAAATTGTGGCTGTTTAATACATTAATTTGGGTTGGATTCCCGGTCCTTGCGTATGCCTTGGTATAAGACCTGGACCGGGAGGCCACAATGAACACAATGAAATAGTGTATTAAACACCCATCCTACGCATTCATTTTTAAGATCGGACTTATTTTTTTATAAACCAGGA
>NZ_CAKRAH010000083.1 GCF_934294775.1 uncultured Dorea sp. | reverse complement strand
ACAATAAATATAGCAATAATGATCATAATATTGAGAATAACAATAATAAGAATGTGGTTAACCAATCAGATCCATTGACCGGCCACAGCGCAAAGAAGTTAAAAAACCGGCTCACTTCATCTATGGCAGCCTTAATGATTGCATTGATTGCCGCCATGGCAGCAACCTATGCCTGGTATATCTATAACACCAGCCGTCATACCACGGATGTGCGTATGGCCGCTGGTACAGGTGTGAACTTACAGATCAGTAATGCTTATGACGGAGACTATAGTTCGGCAGCAGTGCTGGACAGCTTTGCAGGCAGACTGACACCGGTATCCACGAACCGCATTACTGGTGGATTCCAGAAGGTTACAGAATTCAAAGATGGAAATGAGAATCAGGCGGACAGAGTTGCTTATTTATTTCAAAATGGTGTATACAGCGACTATTACCGTACGAATCTGTTCCTTAGAACGAATGGGAATACTACAGACATCTATGTGGCTGATATCGGATTCAAAGACAGTGATGAGAATAATCCGATATCTTCAGCAATCCGTCTTGGATTGGTCGTACACCAGCCGGGAAGAAATGGAGCGGTTGCAGGAGAATATATATTTGCAATCAGTGATAAGAAGAATCCGCAGGCAGAGTATAATACCGACGACGGACAGGAAGGAAATGTTCTGGACTGTACGAAGACGGACGGAACGACGGTGGCATTCAGACCATATACGTCAGATGCATATTGCAATTATACGCAGGAAACCGGGAAAGTGTCACTGAAGAGTGGTTCGCAGAAACTTTGCAGTATCAGCGGGACATCAGCCGGAAAATCAGGTGAGCCGGTAGAAATCGAGCTTTATATCTGGTTAGAAGGATGCGATGAGGATTGTACAGGAAACTTAAGCAGCCAGACACTGGAGAATCTTGCAATATCATTTGCAGGAGTGACAGAATAAAATTACAATTTACTTTTGACACTTACATCATAACATATAAAAAGCGGGGTGAGATTCGTGGAGCAAAAGGAAAAGAAAATCAAGGTGGAAAAAGACAGTAAAATGCATAAAAAAAATACTGCAGCACATACAGGTCGTGCAATAGACACAGCAGAAGAAAGCTCGGAAAAAAAAGATAAATCAGAAACCGGACAAGACGTAAAACAACTAAGACACTCACTGGTAATCGCAGCTTCTGGCTTATTAATCCTTCTTGCAGTTGCCATCGGCTTTACTTACGCATGGTTTTCATTATCTGGAAGAGCTGCCACGAATGTAACTCCTATGGGAGGAACGGTAAGCGACGGGGATACGTCACTTTTGATATCCGCCAGCGCTTCCGGTCCATTTGATAAGACCTGCGAACTGGTATATGCAGGTAATCCGGATTCGCTGTTGCCGGTGACGACATCGGATCTGGAACATTTTTATAAAGTAACGACGCAGGATAAGAAGGGAATTGCCGTATTATATGGCAATGCAGATGAAAGAGTAGATCAGGATATATTGCACGGAACAGTGTATTTAAAATGTGAGAATGCATCGTGTAATGTATATTTTAACCAGGCAGAGTTAAAGCTTGGCAGTGATGCGCAGGCGCTTGCAGCCATGCGTTTTGGTATGAAAATTACTTCCAGATCAGGAAGTCAGACATATATATTCAGATTGGATGAGCTGGGAGCTACAGGAAGTGCCCAGTCGGTAAGAACTGTTCCGCAGGACGGAACGGTCGTAGCTTCGGTAGATGGAAGCGGACAGCCACAATATACTTCGGATCCATCCGTTGGATTATCGGATTATATGGCGCAGGCTGGAAGTGGATCGAATTCATTCCAGGTCGGTTCGAAAGAACTTGTGAAGCTGGAAGCTGATGAGGTGGCAACGGTAGAGTACTGGCTATATCTGGAAGGATGTGATGATCAGTGTTCGAATCCGGTGCAGAATATAAACTCAGATGTACAGCTTGCGTTCGCAGGAACATCTGCAAGACAATAAACATGAAGTGAAGGAACAAAGAAAAGGGAGGAAATACCTGATGAAACGTAGTTTCAGAACGTGGTTCCTAAGTGTTACTACGCTTTTTGCCATTCTGGCACTGGCGGCAGCAACCTTAGCCTGGTTCTCGTCGAACCGGGCAGTACAGACGAATACAGCGATTGCAAGAACAGGAGATGAGAATCTGGAACTGCAGCTAAGTAGTTCCGGGGGAAGTGCCTTCCGGGATGAGGAGACGGTATCGATACCGCAGGTGAATCAGACGAATTCGGAGAATCTGATGCCGGTCTCTACAGCAGATCTTACGAATTTTGTGTATGCACCGTCGACACAGTCCGGTGTGGCATCAAGCTTTCAGCTTGTAAGAGATGAAGCGAATTATTATCATGGAAGACTTTACATGAGAGCAACCGGAGATGCGGGCACATCAGGAAGCCGGATGAATCTGTATCTGGATCAGAGTGATGGAATTCTGGGACAGGCGGCAGACGGATATCTTCTGAATGCATCCCGACTTGGATTCGTGTTTGACGGGAATACATCATCTTCTGTCATTGTCCGTCTGAGTGAAGAGGAAAACCCACAGGATAAACAGACATATAATACAGAGGTTAATGGAAAAACACTGGGCAAGAACGAAGTTCTGGGTTATAATAATGGCAGTGTTTTTGCAACATCCGATCCAAGTGCGCCGGTAGCGGATTATACGATTTCATTTGATAATGACAGAGTAAGCCTGCCGGGAAAAGCATTGCTTAGCATGGAATTTAACAAGATATACACAGTGGATATCTATTTCTATCTGGAAGGATGCGATCCGGACTGTTCGAATGACATTCAGCTCAATATGGCAGATATGCATCTTGCCTTTTACGGAGTGATGAGCTAGATAACGGATCAGAATGGCAAAAGAGAAGGAGAGCAGACAGATGGAAGATAAAAATAAAGTCATACGAAAGCGGCTGTATACATCGGTCTTGCTTGTGCTCATGGCATTCGTTGCAATTACGGCAGCGACCGTTGCATGGTTTTCGATTGCGGATAAGACGAAAGTAAAGACGATGAGTCTTGACATAGCAGCAGATACGGATCTCAGGATGGATCTGGATGCGCATGCGAAGATTAGTCAGTATGTGAAGACACTTTCTTTTCAGGATATAGCAAAGAGGATGCAGAGTGAAAAGGGATTTTCGATGGAAAACACACCGCTTGAACCGGTGACGACTGCAGATCAGAATACATTTACATATGAGGACGGGACTGTGGTTCCGGATACAAAAGGGGCGTATCTGACATTTACGTTACATTTTATGGCAGAGAAGGATATGGTTGTACATTTATCCAGTGCCAATAAGGATGATAAGACGGAAGATGGAACGTCGATTACTTCGACGATCAGTTCGCTTCCGGATTCGATGAGGATTTCATTTACGACAGACGGAATGACCTGGGTTTATGACCATGGAATGGGAGACAGCAGAAGTGTGAGTGGTACGACGGCTACATTTGGCCTCCCGAACCGTGTGCTTATGAAGTTAAATGATAATAACGCCATGTTCTCTTTAAAAGAGGGTGTGGACAAGCCGGTACTGGTACATATCTGGATGGAAGGAACAGATCCGGCGTGTACAGACGAACTGAAGACGGCGGACTATGCGATAAAGATGCGTTTTGTTGGAGAGAAGACAGAAGATCCGGCGTCAAAGAAACCGGTGTCAAAGAAATCATCAACAAAAAAATCAACGACAAAAGGAAAAAAAGTTTCGAAGTAATCAAAGCTTTAGGAAACTTTATATAAAATCAATACACAAAAGGGAGAAGAAGTTATGAAAGCAGTAAAGCGAATTGGAACGATTATTATAAGCGTTGTCCTGTGGATGGTTATCCTTCTGGCAGCCTTATATGCGTTCACAACAATGGCAACAAGGGACAATCAGCATGTGGCAGATATCCTCGGATACACACCGATGACAGTAGAATCAAATTCTATGGCACCGACATTCAAAAAAGGTGATCTGATTTTTATTCACAAATGTGACACTTCTAAGTTAAAAGAAGGCGATATTATCACATTCCATACCATTATTAATAATGAATATGCACTCAATACTCACCGTATTCAGAAGATTGAAGAGACGAATGGCGTAAGAAGTTACACCACGATCGGTGATAACAACAAAGGTGTTGCCGATCAGCATATTATTTCTGATGCGGATATCGTAGGTAAATATGTCGGACACTGGTCTGGTGTCGGTAAAGTGATGAACTTCTTATCCAGCAGCATGGGATTTTTGATCGTTATTGTATTCCCGATGTTATTATTCTTCATCTATCAGGTATACAATCTGATCATGATCAGTATCCGCCTGAAGAAAGCAATCGCAGTGGAAAATGCAAAAGAATTAGAAAATGCCAAGAATCATAAGGCAGAAGCTGAAAAAGCTGCGAAAGAAAAAGAAGAAGCAAAGGCTGCATTAGAAGAAGCAAGAAGAATGAAAGAAGAAGCAGAAGCACTTCGTGCAAAAGCTGAGGAAGAACTGGCAAAAGCGAAGAAAGATGAAAAATAAGACGGGGGAGGGGGAAAATCCGTGAGTGAATTTCTAAAATTTGCATTCGAAGTACTGTCAAAAGTTGTGTACAATCTCGTTACATGGCTGGCAGCATTTTTGAAATTATTTATAACAGGATGGGTGGATTATTTCCTGATATTCCGTACGTATTTTCCAACGCTTAGCATTCCGGCGAAGATATTATCGGTGTTACTGATGATCATATTGATCGCAATTCCGGTTCTGATCATATTACTCCTGATCAGACGCATGATTATGAATCACCAGTTAAAGGCTGATGGCACAGACAATGCAACATTATACAGAGAGATCGGAAGACTGAACAAACAGGTGCTGGATCTGATGGATGAAAAGAACAGCATCCTGGCGCTTAAGGTCAATGCGATGGGCGGAGCAGAGAGAATCCCTTATATGGGAGCGTCTGCACTGACCGATGACGTAGTCCCGACACTGGAAAATGTAACTGGCAATGAGGGTAAAGCCGCAGCAATGCAGGCAAAAACTGCCGCAACAAAAGAAAGCAGCAAGCTTCCGGCTGGCGAACACCGTTTTCCGAAGCTGTCGCTTGTGGATGAAAAGTACAGTCAGTTCCAGTATCCGGTATATAATAACGACATTTCACTGGAAGAATTTACAGAAGGCTACCGTCTGTTTGCGGCAAGCCAGATGGGACTTTATTATACACCTGAGATTGTCAGAAGATTTGTTGCCGGTATGGCTTCCAGTAAGCTTCTGATTCTGGAAGGTATCTCTGGTACTGGTAAGACAAGTCTTCCGTATTCATTCAGCAGATATATGGATAATCCGGCGACAATCGTATCAGTACAGCCGTCTTACCGTGACCGTACAGAGGTGCTTGGATATTTTAACGAATTTTCCAAACGCTTTAACGAGACTGAGTTCTTAAGAGCGTTATATGAAGCGAATTACAGACAGGATCCTTCGTTGATCGTATTGGACGAGATGAACCTTGCCCGTATCGAGTACTATTTTGCGGAAATGTTATCTGTACTGGAAATGCCTAGCAAGGATGAATGGGTACTTGACCTGGTACCTACAGCATGGGATGGTGATCCGGCTAAGTTAGAAGATGGTAAGATCCATGTATCAGACAGCACATGGTTCATCGGAACAGCTAACAACGACGATTCTACATTTACGATCACAGATAAGGTATACGACCGTGCGATGCCAATCGAACTGAATGAAAGAGCCGATGCGTTCGAATGTGATCCGCATCCGCAGTGTTATATTACGACAGAGCATCTGCAGTATCTGTTCCAGAAAGCGAAAGTGGAGCATCCGATCAGTGAAGAGGCGATGGAGAAGATGCAGAAGCTTGACAGTTATCTGATCACAAGATTCAAGCTTTCATTTGGTAACCGTATTATGAAGCAGATGTATGACTTCATCCCGGTCTATGTGGCGTGCGGCGGAACCGAGCTTGGCGGAATGGATTATATCATTGCCCGTAAGGTATTGAAGAAATTCGAAAGTATGAATGTTAGCTTTGTAAGAGATGAGATTACAGGTCTTATTAATTACATTGACAAGACATTTGGTGCTGAGGAGATGCCGGATAGTAAGTCTTACTTGAGACGTATTCAGAATCTGTATTAAGATATCAGGGATAAAAGGACTGAATCCGCAAGAGCTTGATCATAAGTGAAGGTAATGCTTTGGTAATATTATATCAGATGTGAAAGTTTAATTTAAGGAGTTAGGAGAATGGCGGATACAATTAATGAATTATACGCGAAATATACCGAGGGCATAGAAGGAGCGCTGGAAGAGGACCGGTATTTCCAATATCTGTTTGAGATGATCCAGGCCGGAGATAACACACTGGAACAGAAGAACCGTGTTCTGCACAAAGTTGTAGATGAACGCTGGCTTACAGTAGTAGAAGAGGGCATTGAAGCCATTTTCAATATCGTCGATAAGCCGAGACGATTTATTACAACGTCTGAGGAAGTTGTGCCGGTTGCACTGGCGAAGAAGATTACGGCTGACAGTGTGCGGCACTTAAGCCAGCATACACAGTTCATCGCACAGAATGAAGAAGGCGAGATCATGCCGACGAAGATCCTGAATGTGTCTGTGGAGGAAAGTTATGACCTGTATGAGAACCGCTTCGTCTATCATCTGATCCAGCGCCTGTTCTCATTCGTAGATAAGAGAACGGATGTCATCTTCTGGTCTACGGGCGATGAGACCTGCAATGTGATGAGCATGGAAAGTAAGATTGACGACGCCTATGAAGAGATCTCGTATAAAGTAGAGATGACGATCAAGAACCGCCAGAGCGTTGTGGAAAATGATATGGCTAACATGGATCTGTTCAAACGTATCGACCGCGTCCGCAGAATGTCGAGAACACTGCGTGCCAGTTCATTTTGCGACATTATGAATGGATGTGCGAAAGTACACAGCCCGATCCAGAGAACGAATCTGATGATGAAAGATCCGGATTACCGGACCTGTTATCAGTTATGGCAGTTTATTGAAAGCTATGATGAAGTTGGATATACGATCGAAGAACAGGATTCGGCGATGCAGTTTGACGAAGAATACCTGTTACAGATGTATATTAATATGATCACGAACTATACGGTATTCAAGAGTTTGCTTGTATCTGATCCGAGAAAAATGTCAGAGATTGCGACAGAAAAGCGCGAACCGGTAAAACCAAAGTTCGTGAAAGAGATCAAAGAAGAGATTGTGGAAGACCGCAATATCCCGGATGTAGAGATCAGAAGAGTCTTCGTAGAAGAGGTAACCGAGGCACAGTTAGAAGCCGAAGAAAAACTTCGTGAAGAGACGACCAGACGGGAAGAACTGGAAAACTCCATCTCCGAGCTGGAATGGCAGATGGATTCTCTGAATCAGCAGCTGGAATGGCTGGAGCAGATGAAGGCGCAGATGGAAGAAGAAAAGTCTGCGCTGGAGACACAGGTAGAAGAAGAGAAAAAAGCACGTGAAGATGCAGAAGAAGCTACAAAACAGACGATGTTAGATACCAGGATTGAGATTGAGGCTGCCCAGAAAGAAGCGAAAGAGCAGGTTGAGGCGATCCAGAAAGAAGCGAAAGAGCAGGTTGAGGCGATCCAGAAAGAAGCAGACGACAAGGTAAATGCCGTTCATAAAGCGACAGAGAACCAGATCGCAGAAGCGCATAAACAGGCAGAAGATACAATCTCGCAGATCCGCAGACAGGCAGAGGCTGAGATCGCAGATGTACGTACAGATGCGGAGAATACGATTGAGGAAATGCGTAAGATTGCGGAAGATAAAGTAGCAACTGCAGAGCAGAAGGCAGCGGAGCAG
>NZ_CAKRAH010000082.1 GCF_934294775.1 uncultured Dorea sp. | reverse complement strand
ACATCTAGCAGCAAATAGGATACCAGCGCTTTCTCATGGACCGGGAGGCCACCATGAACTAGTGTATTAAACAGCAAACATATTATTTTGAAAAGATGTGCTTTATCAACACATACATCACAATTGCAAACGCAAACAGATACCCTATCACCCCGATTGCCGGAATTCCCCATATCTTCGGCTTCATATTGGTGGTGCAGATGATACTGGAGCTGATAAGAAGAGCCATGACCCAGAGTCCCATGACCACATTTCTTACCAGACGCCGCAGCAGCTGCGCCAGATCATTAGATGCATGCAGGTCCAGATTGACTCTGGTCTGGCCTTTCATAAGACCGTGAAGTGCATCTGCTGCAAGTCCCGGAACTTCTACCGCTTTATGCATCGAACGGTAAATATTCTTTCCTGCATGCTTTAGTTCCTTTTTCCAGTCGAAATCCTTCCACATGATTTCCGAAATATGTCTGGAGGCAATCTCAATCATATTGATCTGTGGAGCAATATCTGCCAGTACCCCTTCCATGTTGGTCAGTCCTCTTGCCAGCATTGTAAGGCCATGCGGCATACGGATCTTATTTTCTTTCATGACCTCCATCAGATCCATCATCACTTCAGCAACGTCTATTTCTCCCATATCCAAGGAACCATATTTTGACATCAGTTCACTGATATCTTCGTATAGTATACTTTGATCTGGTTTTTCTTTGAATTCTCCCAATGCCATAACTGCTTCCTGGATCATGCCGATATCATTCTCTGCAATACCGCGGATTGCCTTACCGATCAGTTCTTTGTCCCGTTCCGTCAGTCTTCCCATCATCCCCATATCAATCCATACGATCTTTCCATCCTGAACTTTTACATTTCCCGGATGAGGATCTGCATGGAAGAAACCATCTTCCATGACCTGTTTGATATAGTTATCGATGAGTTTTGCTCCTATTTCTTCCAGATCATACCCATCTGCCAGAAGCTTTTCTTTATCATCGATTGCGGGACCTTCGATATACTCCATAACCAGAACATGCATGGTTGTATATTCCTGATATAATCTTGGTGTTCTTACATACACAATTTCTGCATTCCGTCTGGCGAATTCTTCCATGTTCGATGCTTCTGTGAGAAAATTCATCTCTTCTCTTGTTACATTCCAAAGTTCATCCAGTACCTGGTCAAAATCAGCCATTCCTTTCAAACTGATCGGCGGCATCAGCTTCACTGCTTTCCTAAGAAGCCCGATATCCCTTGCCATAATTTCATAGATGCCTTTTCGCTGGACTTTTATAACAACCTGTTCTCCACTTATCAGTTCTGCACGGTGTACCTGCGCGATGGATGCCGAACCAAGAGGTGTCTCAGAAATGGAAGTAAAAATCTCACTCCACGGACAGCCATATGCCTGTTCGATCACTTCTTTTACTTCTTCGAATCCCATCGGTGTTACTTCGGAACGCAGACGCATCAATTCATCGCAGTACCGTTTGGGCAGGATGTCTGAATGCAGTGACATAATCTGACCAATCTTAATATAAGTAGGCCCCAGATCCTCCAGTATCATCCGGAGTTTCTGAGGCGTAACCCCTCGGGTAATTCCATATTTATGAAGTACGGATGTGATTTCCTTCAACCTGTTACGGTATTCTTTGGATTCTTCCTTACTCATGAACCTGTTCCTCTTTAAATTTCTTCACTCTTAGCTGTTCCGTCATATGCAGCTTCTTCTGTCGTTTCTTCATCAGCAATTTCTTCACCGACAGCTTCTTCTGCATCCTCTACGGTCTCTGCCGCTTCGAATTCTTCCTGCTTTTTCTCCATCTCATCAATTCTCTGTTTCAATAATGCCATCTGTTCCGGAGTCATTTTATCCAGAAGCTCGTCTAGTTCCTCTGGTGTTGATGTCTTTACTTTTACATTCACCTTGTCTTTTACCGTTGATTTGATATTATGCTTTAATTCTTCATTGAGAGCCTTTCCCTGCTCAACGGTCAGTTCTCCTTTTTTCACCATCTCATCCAGGAGTTCTTTAGATTTTTCTCCTGTTACTGCTACTGCTCCGATTCCTGCAAGTAATACTTTCTTTAATCCGTTTCCTAATTTTTCCATAGTCATTCTCCTTTCGATGTCTATAAAGGCAGGTTTTCCAAAAGTTTTGGAAGAAATATGATCATTCCTGCAATTGCCGCCATAATTGCTGCAATCAGCACTGCTCCTGCTGCCGCATCTTTGGCAAGCTTTGCGAGTGGCTTTCTTTCTTCTGTGACCAAATCTACCACTGCTTCTACTGCTGTGTTCACAATTTCAAGCGCCATGACAAGCCCAAACAATGTCAGGCAGATACACCATTCCACCGGTGTAATATGAAATACAAATCCTGCAATCACCACACACACCATTGCCACACAATGAATCTTCATATTCCGTTCTTTTGATACTACTGCAAATATCCCGGCAAATGCATAGCCGAAGCTTTTATACAATGGATCTTTCTTTTGTTTCTTCATCTTTGCACCTGTCCTTTGTTTTCTTACATTTTAGCACATTTAATTCAAATTTACACAAACATTGTGTATTTTTTGTTTTATTTTCAAAATTTTACAAATAAAAAAGCAAACAAAAAGAAGATCAAAGATTTTTTATCCATTCTTTGATCCTCTTTTATCCTATCTTATATCTTCTTATATCTTCAAAAAAACTGTTAGTAAATGCTTCACTATCATTTTACTTCAAGCCAGCCGGGGCACTGAAAAATCCACTTTTTCACATTCCCATGGCTCCCCGTTAAGCGTTCTCTGCCTTAATTCCTTCCACGATCCGCTTATTCTTCTCTTCCACATTCAGTCTTGCTGTAAAATCTTTTGTCTCTTTTACAACTACTTTGCTAAGAGCAAGCAGTGCAACCAAGTTCGGGAATGCCATCAGTGCATTAAAGATATCTGCAATATTCCAAACTGCTGCAACAGTCATATATGGTCCGATAAATACACACAGAATATATAACCAGCGATATGCTTTTACTGCTTTCATATTCTTGTTAAACAGATATTCCAGGCAGCGTTCTCCGTAATAATCCCATCCGAGAATGGTTGTAAATGCAAAGAATACCAGACAAAGCATCAATGCGAATGACGCTACAACCGGTGGGAACGGAAGTCCCTTCTGGAATGCTGCTGTCGTAATTGCCACACCTTCCAGTCCTGTATTCCATGTTCCTGTAATTACGATAGAAAGTCCTGTCATCGTACAGATTACGATTGTATCAATAAATGTTCCAGTCATTGACACCAGTCCCTGTCTTGCAGGTTCTTTTGTCTGAGCTGCTGCCGCTGCGATTGGAGCACTTCCAAGTCCGGATTCATTGGAGAAGATTCCTCTTGCAATACCTTTTTGCATTGCAACTACCATTGTACCCATCGCTCCACCTGCCAGTGCGCTTCCTGTAAATGCTGATTTTACGATTGTGACAATTGCTCCAGGGATTGCTGTAAGATGTGTCAGCATAATAATAAGCGAAAGAGCTACGTACAATACTGCCATAAATGGAACTACAATCTCAGATACTTTCGCAATTCGTTTGATTCCTCCTAATACGACCAGACCTACACAGGCAGTAAGTACCAGACAGGAAATTACTGTCGCCCATGAATACTCATTGCCAAACAAAGCCACTGTATGTGCCATATCCGGATCAAAAAAGTTACGGACTGCTGATGAAATACCATTTACCTGTGTAAATGTACCAATTCCGAATAATCCTACTCCGGCACCAAAGAATGCAAATATCTTTGCCAGCCATCTAAACTTTACACCCATTCCATTTTCAATATAGTAGAATGGTCCACCAAGCACATGCCCGTCTTCATCAATTGTACGGTATTTTACAGCCAGAAGACCTTCTGCATATTTGGTTGCCATTCCAAAAAAGGCCGCCATGATCATCCAGAACAATGCTCCAGGACCACCTGCAGAAATTGCAGTCGCCACACCTACAATGTTACCGGTACCGATAGTTGCCGATAATGCGGTACAAAGAGCTCCAAAACTGGTAACTTCTCCATGTCCATCCTCTTCATTTTTCACCATGAATTTTAACGCTTTTCCAAGATGCCTTACCTGAAGAAGGCCCAAGCGTACAGTCAGATACATACCTGTAACCAGAATTAAGATGATAAGCGGAAGTCCCCATACGACTCCGTCAAACCATGTAATAAAAGTGTCAATACGTCCAAAAATTCCCATAATTCATTCCTCCATCCTTTTGCCTGAGAGATTTGCAGATTTGATTACCTGCTTACACCTTCGGCGCTTTTCATTTCATACGGCTTTCGAGCGTGTCAAAAAATCATTCCCGCACTCTCCTTCGCCTTCTGCTGCCTCTCTTTTTCGAATATTTCCAGCAGTTATGAAAAGACTCTCCTGAGTTTTTATGATAACGTATTCATGCAAAAGCTTTATTACGTCTTTGCTTTAGCACGATACAGTAAAGCTTAGCACGAAACATTTATCCTGACAAGAGTTTTGATAATTAAAAATACAGTTTTTATTTATAACCTGTGATTATAAATAAAAACTGTATTTCTATATCCCCAAATTTAAAATCCGAAATCTGCATAGTCTGCCGGCAGGAATCTGTGATAAATCATATGACACCCTTCATCTTTAAAGCAGTAATAATACTCATCTTCTGATCCTTCCGGGAATCTTACCCAGAAGTCAAACTCTCCGTTATCCATATCTCCGACTCTGATTCCATCTGATTCTTTCTGGAACATCTTAAGGATATCTTCTTTTTTAATTCCATGATTCATAAGAAGCTCTACAAGTTTCTTAATGAATTCATTCTCTGCTGTATTTTCGCGCACATAGACACTTCCCTGCTCCGGAATATGCAGACAAAATCTATCTTTCTTATGTGTTACACGGATATCCCCCAGCTTTTCTTTTACTTCATCCGGAAAATGTTCCAGACGCTTCTGCATCTCTTCTACATTATCATCCGCTTCAAAAAAATGATTCAACGAAATCAGCGGATAATACAGACGGATTTCTTCTTTCCTGAATCCAAGTTTTGCCTGTTCTTCTTTTATAATATCGATTAAATTCTTTTCTAAACGTTCAAATCCCATACTACTATATATTACTCCTTCTATTTTTAAGTTCTGTCTTTTTCTTATATTTGAAATTTCTGCCTGCAAACTATATTGGCTCTTAATTGACAAGCATATTTCTCATACATTATACTACATTTATAACATTTACTGTATTTTAATACCATACATTTAAGGAGGAATTTTTATCATGATCATCAAACATGGACTTGTAATGGACCCGGCATCTGGTCTGTCTGAGCATATGGATATACTGGTAAAAGATGGAAAAATCACCCGGATTGCACCTGACATCACAGACGATTCCGAAGAAATCATAGAAGCAAAAGGACTGGTTGTCGCACCGGGACTGATCGACACCCACATACATTTCCGTGATCCCGGATTCACTTACAAAGAAGACATCCATACCGGTGCAAAAGCATCTGCAAAAGGCGGATTTACAACTGTCATCTGTATGGCAAATACTTCACCAACCGTAGACAATGTCGACACCTTAAAAGATAATCTGGAACGCGCATCCAAAGAAGCTATCCGTATCTATCAGGCTGCCGCCATCTCACATTCTTTAAAAGGACAGGAAGAGGTGGATATGAATGCTTTAAAAGAGGCCGGTGCCTGCGGATTCACTGACGATGGTATTCCCCTTCTGAACGCTGAATTCTGCTACAAAGCAATGGAAGCAGCCAAAGCACTGAATGTACCGATCAGTCTTCATGAAGAAGATCCTGCATTCATCCGCAATAACGGTATCAATCATGGAAAAGTGTCCGATGAACTTGGTATCTATGGTTCGCCTTCGATTGCGGAAGAATCACTGGTTGCAAGAGACTGTCTCCTGGCACTTCGTTCCGGCGCAGATGTTGTGATCCAGCATATCAGCTCCGGTGTATCGGTTGAGCTGGTCCGCACATATAAGAAGCTGGGTGCTAATCTTCATGCAGAAGCTACCCCGCATCACTTCTCCTTAACAGAAGACGCTGTTCTGGAACACGGAACACTCGCCAAGATGAATCCACCGCTTCGTACAGAAAAAGACCGCCAGCAGATCATCGCCGGACTTGCAGACGGAACGATTGATCTCATCGCTACTGACCATGCGCCACACAGCGCCGAAGAAAAATCCAGACCAATCACAGAAGCACCAAGCGGTATCATCGGTCTTGAGACTTCCCTTGCACTTGGTATCACAAACCTTGTAAAACCTGGACACCTGACCTTATTACAACTTCTGGAAAAGATGACCATCAATCCGGCAAAGCTTTACCATCTTCCTTACGGAACCATCCAGGAAGGTGCTGCTGCGGATTTTGTAGTATTTAACCCGGATGAAACATGGGTTCCTACTGAATATGCTTCCAAATCTTCAAATTCTCCATTTACCGGAAAAGAGCTTACCGGTAAGGTGAAGTATACGATTTGTGGTGGCAAAGTTGTATATTCTGATGCGAATTAAGTCGTATTAATGCTGCCAGATAGACACCAGTTCTTTCTTGTATATTTTGCAATACATAGAACCTGCTACTGGCAACTTCGTTTGCATACTCTGATATATATGAAACTTGCTGCCGGCAACTTCATTTTATACCTAAAAGGCATTTCTCTTCTTTTTTAGAAAAATGCCTTTTATCTATATATTCATACTCATATGCTTCATTCATGTTTCTCTTTAGCAGTATCACATATAATATCTTTACTGTTATTCAATGTGAAATATTTCCTCCATTACACCATACTGTTTACTAATCTGTTTACGCCGCTCCTGACTAATGCCAAGTCTCTTTCCGTTATCCATAACCACATAATCATATGCCATCACTTCCACATGTCTGTAATTTACCAGAAATGACTGATGTATTCTAAGAAACATCATCTTTCCAGATCGCATTAGCATCTCTACATCTTTTAATTTCCCATAAAATTCGTATTCTTTCTTTTTCGTAACAATATATATCTTTCTCTTCCTGCTTTCAAAGTAAAGAATATCCTTCATAAAGATCTTATAATGTATCCGTTCGTAAGTGTATCTGAAATAGCTATCCCTGTCTCCCAGTTCTTTATATGCCTGTAACAGGCATTGTTCCATCAACTTATCATCTACCGGTTTTATAAGAAATTGAAAAGGGGGTGCCGGAAATACTTGCTGTATGTATGTTATATGACTTGTCACATATATGATCAGTACATTTTTATCTTTTTCTCTGATTTTCTTCGCTACTGCAATACCATCTTCCCGTGTCATATCAATATTCAGAAAAACAATATCAAAATATGTTCCATTTTCTACATACGTGATAAGTTCCTTTCCACTCAGGAATACCTCTATATCCATTGGGATAATCTTCTTCTGTGCTATCTTTTCTAATGTCGTCTCTAATCCATCCGTCATTGCCAACTTCCCGTCACAGATTGCAATATCCAGCATCTTATCCACTCCTTCTTTTGTTTTTAAAGTTTTTTATACCTTAACACAAAGAAAGAATACTTATAACCTATTTGTAAAAAATACTGGTGTAATTGTAATTTTTACTATATTTGTAAATACAATCTCACGTTCCTTACTATAAAAAGAGTAATTAGTGCAAATACAAATTTTCCTGTATTTTTATTCCAATATGGGATTGAATAACCAAATTTCTTTTTTACTAAGCAATAGCAGCATATATATATCAGATTAAATCCTAAAAAAGGTATTAAACTATATATAAGCAAATAAAACGACCATTGCGTTTCATTTTGAAATAGCAGATAAATACTGCTGTTAAATGTTCCAAGTAATGACAAATACGTTACCCACTCACAAAAATCCTGCCAGTTTTTGTCCATTTTCCCTTTCATACCATCTCTCCTCATTCTGGGAAATATCTTTCCTTTGTTATTTGAAGTATAACGCCTGAATTCTTCTTTTTACGTTCAATGTAATAATTCCACATTGTTCATGTAACTTTTTAT
>NZ_CAKRAH010000081.1 GCF_934294775.1 uncultured Dorea sp. | reverse complement strand
AAGAGTCTGTTCTTCGCATCATAGGTAAATGATGTCTCGTATCCTCTTACGTCTGTGATCTTCTTGATCTGTCTTGCGTCGGAGGTGTATTCCATTGTGGATTCCATACGGTCACTTACGGATTCTATCACCCACCATTTATTTCTCTGTACTGCTCCATGTGCAGTCAGGATGACATCTGCTCCATTTACATAAGACCGGTTCATCACATCCAGTGCTGCATTTCCTGCTTTGCAGACAATTGCATAACCCGTTCCTTTTCCCGGCTCGATTTCTTCAAAGCGGAATAACTGGTTCTCTGCACCATCTTTCTTGGTTTCCAGTGCCAGTCTGTCATATCCCTGGCTGTTTTTCCCGAATTTTGCAAGTACCATCCCCGGTGCATGCATCGGTAATAACTGATAATATCCATTGCCACAGTCTTTCATGCGGAATTGCTGATTGGTTCCTCCATTATAATAATTCTGCATAAGTTCAGAACCTTCTTTTGTTCCTGCATAGTTTACATCCAGGTACTGTCCGCTCTGCATCACACGTATGGATACGATCTTCCCGTCTTCTGGTTTCTCTGACAAGTTTCCGTCATCGACCGCTTCCAGATACCAGCACTGATTCACGTTATTGCCTAATATGCAGCTTGTGATCTTCTGTCCATTTGCAGTTCCTCTGTCACGGTTTGTCAGACCATTCTTATCCTTTGTGGCTTTTGCGGTGATCTGATAGCTTCCGTCTTCCTGTGGTGACAGTCTCCACTTCTGGGCGTCACTTTCATTGTGCTGATAAAGTGCTACTGCTGCCCCATCTGTCGTATCTGCGTTCTGCAGATCCAGGTTATAGCCGGCATGTTCTGCCAGTTCAAATTCCAGATATCCATCGTCACTTTTTGTCAGTTTCCATTTTTGTGTGCTGCTTCCGCTGTATTCCTGTAAGATGACTGATCTTCGGATCTCGACTTTCTGGCTGTCTACATCCAGATATAAGCCGGAATATTTTTCTCTCAAATAATATGCTCTTCCTGCTATGGCAGCTCCCATGTGTTTGCCACCTTCGGAACGCATGGCGGTAGGCTGTCCTTTAGCATTGTAGTCGAACATATAACTGACTCCTTCTGAGTTCGAAGCTTTTTTCATATGGTTTTTGCTATTATAGCCATATTCGAATTCTGTTCCGTCAATGCCTCCAAGTTTTGTGAGCATTCCGTTTTTGTTGCTTACGAAGTGATCATTTTCCGCTGCACTGACCGCATTGATCAGATTTCCTTCATCATCATAGACATAGCTTTCGCTGTCGTCCCTTACTAACTGGACGCCTTTGAACATTGCACTGTCCATCTGATGTGCGAAGAAGATATAGATATGGATTCCTGTATAGGTTGCATCTGTCTTCGTATCTCCGTCACTGGTACTGAAGCTTCCGCTTACGAACTGCCATCCTTCAATATTCGGATTACATGGAACATCATGCCATTTGGTCGGCGCGTTATCGTATAATACTGCGGCGGCGATGCGGTAGTCTTTATCCGGAATTCCGCATCCTTTGACCCAGCAGCTAAGGTTATAGATATCTCCTTCTTTTCCTTTGATATTCACTGCCTGTGCGAATACCGGATCTTTGTCCCACTTGCCTCTTAAGATGGCACAGCGTCCTTTATCGTTTGTCACAACTGTCTTGGCACCGCTGTCGTCACCTTTGTAGGTCCAAAAGTCTGGCTTGTCCCCGGTGATCCAATCGAATCCCGGATTGATCACAAGGTTTACTTTATTGGCTGCTTTTCCTTCTTCTAACTGTGTACTGCTTACATAGACCTGTCCGGTACGTCCGAATAATCCGGCAAACACTGTTACCGTTTCTTTTTTCTTAAGCTTAAATGTCAGCGCCATTCTCTCCCATCCGTCATCCACGGCTGTGTCTGTATCTTCTTTTAACAGTTTTGCACTTACGTTACGGCTTCCGTCTGCATGAAGGATTCCAAGCCCTGCACCGGTGCTTTTACCTACTACTCCTTTCGACAGTCCTGTAATCTTCATGTATGCAGAAAATGTATAGGTACCGGCTTCCAGTGTCACATCCTGGCAGATACCTTCTTCGGAACCTGCATCTGTTTTATTCAGATATGCGCTCTTGGTTCCTGCGTATCCATCTTTTCGTACGATGCTTGTCTTTATCTTATCTGCGATGCGGTATCCGTACCATCCTGCGTCACCTTTTTCCGGGTCAAACAGATGGTTTCTTAATAATCCATAGATCGTTTTCTGTGTGGATCCGTCTTTGTGGAGCTTATGATTCTTCATTCCGGTTGTGTAATATTCATACGTATTCGCACATCCATCGCTGTCAAGGATATCTGTCGGACGGCCCATGTTATCAAAATGATAGGTCATCTTCTGGTTGTCTGCTGTCTGACTGAGTTCTCCGTCCAGCCCCGGTTCTTCGAAAATGGTTGTATTACCATTCTCATACGAGATCTTCATCTCCTGACCGACGGTCTGATTCTCTCCGAATTCGGTGATCTTGCTTACTCGCCAGATCCGGAAATCCTGTGTGTATTCGTATCGGATTCCGTATCCTTCCGGTCCTGTTACCGTTAACAGTCTGTGACTTCCATCGTAAGTAAATGTAGTCTTTTTGCCGTCCGGATAACGAATCGCACTTAAGTTTCCTGCGCTGTCGTAATCATAGTGAATGGATCTTCCTGCTGTATCTTTGATCTCCAGAATACGTGACAGTGATGCGTCCTGCTTATATACAATATCAATCCTTGCGCCCGTTGCATCTGTGATATAGTCGATATAGTTCTGTGATGCATTTGGCTCGTATTCAATCGTGACTTTATTGCCATCCAGGTCTTCAATGAATCGCAGGTAACCGTCTCCACCAAAAATATATTTGGTTTTATCTTTGCCTTCCATAGTCAGATAATGATCATAGTCCGGTCCTGACGTTGCGGTAATCACCAGGCCAAGTCCATCTTCATCTTTTAATTTATTACCATCCGTTGTATCTTTGTAGAAATAATGTGCCGTTCCATCTTCATCGGTATATTTATATGGATAATCATTAATTCCACTTGAGACAACTCTCTGCAGACAGCTTAATGTCCATCCATAACCAAGTCTTGATGGTGTGTCTGCTTCGCTTAGGTTATAGACATGTTTGACTTCTGCCATTAAAGGACCGCCTTCGGTCTCAACATCCGGATGGATCCAGACTACGTTACCTGTGTAGTCGTTGGTGTAACCCATTCCGCCACGGCCGGCTGCCTGTTCGTGATAGCTCTGGTAATCTTCCAGGCCTGTTACGTTGCGGTAGTAGAAGACGCCGCTTGGGTACTGCTTAGAAGAAACCTTCGGATGATCAGATGCATAAAATCTTGCATATGCATTCTTGGAATCTCCCGGTTCTGACTCATACTGTGAACGTATCATGATTCCATTATTGACGCCTGTGTTATACCACTTTCTTGCAAGTTTTGTTACATCGAATCCAATTGGTGTAATTGTTGTAGTATTTCCACTTGTTACCTGTCCTACTTCTTTATAGTCCAGTACCGTTCCAGCAACCGCTGGCTGGTTATTCCATCGTACACTTTTTTCATCCCATGTTCCAGTAATTTCCTGTGCTAATAATGGAATCTTGGTGTATACACTTGCGGAATATTCATACTGCCAGATATACATCTTTGCTGCGTATAGAATGGAGCCTTTTCCGATGTCAGGAAGATTACGGAATCTTAACAGCGCTCTTAACTTTCCATTTTCATATGATCGTCCTACCACGAAAGAACCGTAACTAAATACTTTTTCTGGATTTTCAGATACTTTTCCACCTGAAAATACATATGTATCTTCAATAATGCTATGTGGTTTTTCCGTCTCCGTCATCGGATCAATGACAACCGGATATGCTCTGTCTTCTTCCAGAAGCCACTCTTTATCTGCGATTACCGATACTTTACTTCCTTCTCCGAATGGTTCTGCCTGAAGTACTACTTCTGTTGACAGGCATCCATTGTTATCGTACATATATGGTTTTTCAAACCAGAATACTTTTTCGATATCTTTGTAAAGTCCAAGGCTTCCATCTGTCTCCGTCTTCATCGTAAGTCCCGGATGCTGGAATATGAATGTCAGCTCCTGTTCTGCTGCTTCTTTTGTCTTCAGACGGATGTTCTCCTTAATCTTCTCTCCCTGTATGATATAGTGTACATCCACGTCTGAAAGGATGTTTTCATAGATTCCTTCCCCTGCCAGATGTTTGACACCCATATGTGCACGGATGACTTCATCCTCTAAGGTTCCCGAGTCTTTTTCTAAGTCTTCCTTATCTGTATTCTCTGACTTTCCTGGCGTTGTTCCGTCATCCGTGATATCAGCATCTTCTGACTTTTCTTCGCTTCCTCCTTCAATATCTGTGCCTTCTGATTTTGCTTCTGTGTCCTCTGCAACATCTACATCTTCTGACTTCTCTTCAGTTCCTTCTTCTGCAATATCTGTATCTTCTGATTTTACTTCTGCTGATCCAGCTTTCTCACTTCGGATGCTATCATCTGCTGATACTTCATCACTTGCCAGCTCGTCTGCTGATGTAGTTCCCTCTTCCGGCTCATCTTCTGATGCAGCCTCCTCTTCCTGCTTCTGTGTCACCTCTCCGGGATCCTGTGGGAATTCCGGTTCCGTCAGGACTCTGAATCTGCATGCTTTCTTTTTTACTCTTTTCTTTCCTGTGCTTTCTGTCGCGATCTGGTCTTCCTCTGTGTCCAGCTTCCAGGATACTTTCATCCCATTCTTCTCCACACTGACCAGATCGCCTGTCCCTGTTTCTCCGGCGAACTTAACTTTTACGTCGGATGCTTTGTTCTGATATACCTCTCTTCCTTCTTCTGTAACTGCTTCCAGACGGTTATCGATATCTTTCCATTCCCCGTCTTCTTCATAGTGTACCGGTCCCGGATATACGGCTGCTGCTACTCCTTTTTCATTCATCTGAAAATATTTGACACACCGTTTTCTTTTACCGGTAAGTTCTCTTAATAATTTTTCCTTCATCTTACGTTTCCTCCTGTTGATATATGTTTCTGACATCCGGTACATGCTTCGCAAAGAGCTGTAACTGACAACTTCTTACGCATGCATGGCAATGAAAAACTGTGCGCACTTAAAATCTTTTTTCATGCCTTGTTCCTTTGTCTGTCATTATCATATATCGAACAGGTGTTCTATTTGTCCCCGATTTTCATTTTGTACAAATAGCGGAAAAATAATCTCCGGTAGCCATAGAAATCCGTCTTGCCTACCGGAATCCTGCCAAGCTCCAGATCGTATTCCAGCTGATCATAGCTCAGGTCCTTCGTTACACTTTTCAAAATATATGGGCCTAATTCCGGACTTGCTTTCCCGGCTGCTTCTTCAATCATCCGGCAGTCTGCTTCTAATATACCTCTTTTCTTCTTCTCTCCGTACTGCATACAGAATGCTTTCAGTTCTTTTTGCAGGTTCGGCGAGATTCCATAATCTTTCCAGGTTACATTTCTTACTCTTACTTCTCTATTCATGCTGCGCACCTCCCTTTTTAAAGTGTGCCTGAAAAATATTTTCTGCAAAATATACTGTAAAGTGGGATATATAGATTGCAGAAATATTTTTTCATACATACTCTGGTTATATGTTCGTTATATACCAGAACATACGTTCTGTCAAGATGTATTTTTATACAGCATATTTTTATACAGAGCCTCACATCTTATGAATGCAGAGAACTACAAAGAACTTTCCGCCGGCAGCTTCTCTTCCACACTTTGGCACAAAAAAAGGAATACCCGGCGTCCATAACTTCGCTCCCGCAAAGTCATGTTATGACACTGAGTATTCCTGTGTTTCTAAAAAAGCTTTATTCTACATTCATTATTCTCTTTAATATTTATTCTCTCTAAAATATCTTTCTTATCCAGTCCATCCTACACCAGTCCAAATATTACCGCCAGCAATATTACAATCGCATTCGTCACCGTCTGCACCGGTACAGCCTTCTTACAATAATGCTGTACATCCGTCTCTGTCAGTGCACATCCAAGATATGTAGATGAGTTTGTCGGTGTTGAACTTGTTGCCAGCGACAGGTTGCATACGAATGGTGCAATAATCGTCACTGCCGGAATTCCAAATCCTGCTCCGATAGAGATAAATACCGGATACATTGCATTGAAGATCTGGAATGGAATGAAGTAAATGATAACTACACATAACAGCAGTAAGATAATGTGTATGTACTCCAGCATGAACTTCGGACAGATCTTAGATCCAGAAAAGTTTTGGACGTCTGTATGGATTTTCTTCTGTTTCTTTTTCTTCCTGTTCTACATTTTCTACAACTGCACCAAATGTTCCTACACGTTTTTTATGTTTGATTCCGAAGTATACCCACTGAAGGATAATTGCCGGAATGAAGCATAATGCCCATGGAATAGATGCCTTTGACAGTTCATTGGCTGACAGTCCTGCGGAAGATGCGGTGTATGCCATTCCGATTCCCCATGGGATAAAGCACATTGCTGACATTGCTGTCTGGGCAATGATAAATGCTGCCTCTCTGTCGAAGTCAAATTTCTTATACAGCGGTACCAGGATCGGGAATGTGATCAGGTATGCCGGTGTAAAGTTTCCTGTCAAAATCGCAAATGCTGCAATTACAGATGTCAGAATCATGATTACGATAACATTCATCTTATCACCAAGCTTATTTGTCACCGCTGATACGATGGTGTCAAATACTCCGGCTTCTGTAAGCATCTGGAAATACAAGAATGCAAACAACAACATGAATCCTGCCGATCTCATGATCGATCCAAACTGATCCAGTACGAAATCACTTGTCTCCTGCAAGCTGAATCCCAGAAGCAGTGAACAGATGATAGGTACGATAAACAATACAAAGTTAAATGGTACTTTCTTTGTGACAACGGTTGCCACTACGATCAATACCAGAATAATCGCCATTACTGTAACGTTCATAGATGGCACCTCCCTAGTTCATATGTGCTTTTAAAAATTTCTCTACGATGTCCATATTTTTCTCTGTCCAGAATGCCGGATCGCCGTGTTTTGCATTCTCGATCAGATAGAATTCTACTTCTTTTTCTTCTTCTCTTAATTTCTTATAGAGACGGATACTCTGCTCCGGTGCTACCAGGTCATCAGCAAGTCCGTGCATCATCAGTACTGGTGGCATCTCCGTATCTTTCTTTACATAATTCATACAGGTAACTGCGCCTGAAAGTTCCGGATATTCATATACGTTCTTTCCGCCGATCAGCTTACCTTCCGGACTGTCCGGCTCTCCCTGATTCAGTGTAGTCGGGAAGTCTTCTTTGATCTGTACACAAGATACTCCGTAGAAATCTACGATAGCATTTACCTTGCAGGAATATTCTCCATATATATCTGTATCCATCAGATCCTGATCTGCGGTAACGCCTGCCAGGAATGCTGTATTTCCACCGCTTGAATCTCCCAGAATAAAAATCTGATCCGGGTCAATGCGGTATTCTTCTGCATTCTTTCTAAGGAAACGGATACCCGTCTTGGCATCTTCTACCTGTGCCGGGAAGACTGCCAGATCACTTTCTCTATATTGAAGGATCGCAGTTACAAATCCTCGTCTTGCGAGATCCGCCATTGCCCCGAGACGTTTGTAATTGTCCTGTTTCATCCATGCAGAGCCCTGTACGTAGAGAATAGCCGGATAAGTCTTTTCTGCTTTATCTGCAGATTCCGGTACCATCATCTGAAGTGTACGCTCAATTCCGTCTCTGTTTACATAAACTACATCATGTTTATAAAGACCATACATTTCCGTTCCATCTGCTGTAATTCTTCCAACTTCTTCCATACTCTCAACCTGTGCACGGAAATCTTCAAAGTTCATATCTTTGATTTCTTCACCTGTCATTTTGTATTTCCTCCTGACCTGTTTTGTATATTGTTAATTTTATAACTAAGTGTTGGTGACAGGTCAAGTGCATTTATATCAATACATTCTATGGATTTTATCTGTTTTTAGAAAATATTATTAGTATTTTCTATTAATTTATTTTAGTAAAAATAGATTTTTTGACATTTTCGTTCGCTAAAGTGTGAAAACCTGAGACATACTCTCAGGTTTTCACATTCCGCTATTTATCTATTCTTGTCCATCTGCTGCCAACAGATTCTAAGTGTTCAGCAGATTTACCATTTTTATACTTTTAACTCTCACATCATATTATGAATTTTCAAGTGGGATATAGATTTTCAGAT
>NZ_CAKRAH010000080.1 GCF_934294775.1 uncultured Dorea sp. | reverse complement strand
TTCCCCGGCTTTACAGCGGGAGAAAATACCGCCGCAAAGTTGGCGAAAGTCAAGCCATGCAAGCCGGGGGAAAATGGTGAAAGCCAGCACAGTGGAATCCGTCACTTTCTAAGAGCAAGAAAAATACTCCTGCTTATGAAAGATATGCGGCTCATAAGCAGGAGCAAAATGTTTAGAATCAGTAAATAATTAAAATATAAACGATCAGAATTTCAAATACTGTACACTATAAGGTTTTAATTCCAGTTGACCATTTAAAGTAACGGTTTCATCTGTCAGAAGATCTGTTGCTGTACCATTCAATTCACCGGCATTCGCAGTATAAGAATAATCAGCGGCATTGATCGCTACAATAACACGTTCTTTTTCTGAACATCGTTCGAATACTAGCTGATGGTTCTGAATTACCACATTTTTATAAGAACCATTGCAAAGAGCATCACTGTTCTGACGGATGTGAATCAATTTTTTAATGAATTCTGTCAGTTCATTTGGCTTTGGCTCTTCAAAGCATGGACGTAGCGCATAGTCATTGTCCGGCGCCTTTTCACCCGGTTCAGCCCATTCACTTCCATAATAAAGGCATGGGATACCCGGCATGCCAAGAAGAAGACCGTAAGCGAGTGGAATGTGTTTTTGGTTGGTTAATATGCTTGCAAGTCTTGTAACATCGTGGTTATCAACAAATGTCATAAGATGTTTGCCGCGGTAGATACACCACTGGTCACTTCCGAACTGACGATGCAGGGAATGTGCAATCTCGAACATATTCATGCAGTTGAAGCTGGAATAAAGTCCCTTGTAGCATTCATAGTTGGTACAGCTGTGAAGCATGTCGTCATTGACAATAATATTGTAATCTCCGAAGAGTACTTCACCGATCAATGCAAAATCAGGCTTTAATTCCTGTGTGTAAGAACGAAGACGTCTCATGAAGTTATGATCCAGACTGTATGCAACATCCAGACGCAGACCATCGATGTCGAATTCATCAATCCAGAATTTCACACATTCCAGAAGATAATCTACGACGGCAGGATTCTGAAGATTTAATTTTACCAGTTCAAAATGACCTTCCCAGCCTTCATACCAGAATCCGTCATTGTAACAGCTGTTACCGTCAAAGCTGATGTGGAACCAGTCTTTATAAGGAGAATCCCATTTCTTTTCCTGTACATCCTTGAATGCCCAGAAACCTCGTCCGACATGATTGAATACACCGTCGAGAACGATCTTTACATTATGTCTGTGCAGATCCGCACAGACTTCTTTGAAATCTTCGTTCGTACCAAGTCTGCAGTCAATGCGTTTGAAATCTCTGGTATCATATCCATGATTATCAGATTCAAAGATTGGATTCAGAAGAATAGAATCTATCCCCAGACTTTCAAGATATTCCGACCATTCCATAAGTTTGCGGATACGCGGAACACATACACCATCATTGTGTACGGGAGCACCGCAGAATCCAATCGGATAAATCTGATAAAAAATACTGTTATAAGCCCACATTTCAAGTCCTTCCTTTCCGCGCCTGTTGCATCATCGTTCACAGCAGGCGGCTCACTACTTCATTATACCACATCCGAAACTTTAAGATGGTAAAATTTTTTCACGGTGCATAAACACCAGAAAGCATAAAAATAATAAGATACCTTTAAAAATACTGGAGATCGTAATACTCCACCAGATACCATTTAACCCAAGTGCAGTATGGACAAGAAACATTGCAAGTGGAATACGAAGGGCAGTAAATATAATGCTGATCACAGAAGGAGGTACGGTTTTACCATAACCGGAGAATGCTCCGGCAGTTGTGATCTCAAGGCTCATGAAAAGCTGGGATACACCCAGGATCCGCAGATAGTCAACTCCAAGTGGAAGCACTTTTTCCTCTGTAATAAATATCCGGAATATCGGAGCCGGACAGAAAATTAATAATAAGGTACAAAAGATACCCCAGACAAATACAACCTTCAGAGCACTGATATATCCATGGTAAATGCGTCCTTTTTTTCCGGCACCATGATTCTGAGAGGTGAAAGAATTGACCGCAGCAGCGAATCCGTCAGCCGTCATCCAGGAGATGGATTCAATCTGGGAGCCGACCTTTTGTACGGCAACAGCGGCATCGCCGTATCCGGCAACCAGACGTGCGATGATCATAGAGATACCGGTAAATAACATGCTTTGTATAGAAGTTGGCAGTCCGATCTTTATAATAGAAGCCAGGATAGGAAAGTCGGGCTTTTGCAGGTAACGGACATGCCGGAACAGTACAAGATCTCTTGCGGCAAACAAAAAGAACATTCCCGTAACGATCATCTGTGCGATCACTGTGGCAATTGCAGCACCGGTAACGCGCAGAACAGGAAATGGACCGATTCCGAATATCAAAAGTGGATCCAGGATAATATTGACAATCAGTCCGGTGGTCGTTGCCAGAAATACAGGACGGCTGTTGCCGATAGCAGTAAAAAGTCCGGTAAAAGTCTGGTTTAAAAATGAAAACAGGACAAGTCCGCAGGTAATCTGCAGATAATGGATGGCATCCTGAATGACCTGAAGCTGATTCAGATGAAAAAAATGAATCAAGGGTTTTGCTGCCAGGATACAGATGCTTCCATAGATGAGTCCAAGAAATAAAGTAAGTATGAGTGATTGCGCAGCATAGTTGGCAGCACATTTCCGGTCGGATGATCCGAGGGCATGACCGACATTTACCTGTCCACCCATCTTGGCAAGTGCGGCCAGTCCATTGGAAAGCCACATGTACATGCCGGCAGCCCCCACAGATGCAACGGCAGAACTTCCGATACGACCGATCCAGATCATATCTGTCATATTGTATGCCATTTGGATCAGCGATGTAGCCATGATCGGGATGGCAAGTCTGGTAAGAGAAGACAGAACCGGTCCATTAACCAGATCAATTTTCTTTTGCATAATGTAAAATCCCCCTCAATGAAAAAATAAGATGTTCCTGTCGACGATTATAACATGGAAGTATATAGAAAGAAAGAGAGCGGAACGGTAAAAAAATGTGAAAAAACAGTTGACACACACGGTGGAGTATAATATAATAAGCAAGTATGACAAAAGGAGAAACAGTAAGAGGCCAAAGCCCCGGAATCTTGCTGATTCTGATATATTATCATGAAAATGTTAATGATTCACAGGAGGTAAACCACAATGAAAACTTATATGGCTAATCCAGATAAGATTGAAAGAAAATGGTATGTAGTTGACGCTTCGGAATATACATTAGGACGTTTAGCATCAGAAGTTGCTAAGGTTTTAAGAGGAAAGAACAAACCGGAGTTCACACCACACGTTGATACAGGCGATTATGTAATCGTTGTAAATGCAGAAAAGATTAATGTAACAGGTAAGAAACTGAATCAGAAGATTTATTACAATCACTCTGAATATGTAGGTGGAATGAAAGAAACTACATTAGCAGAGATGATGGCTAAGAAACCAGAGAAGGTTATCGAACTTGCTGTTAAGGGAATGCTTCCAAAGGGACCTTTAGGAAGATCTATGATCAAGAAACTTCACGTATACGCTGGACCAGAGCACGCTCAGCAGGCTCAGAAACCAGTTGAACTGAAATTCTAAGAAAGGTTAAAAGGAGGATTTTACAATGGCTACTGCAAAATTTTACGGAACAGGTAGAAGAAAAAAATCTGTTGCTAGAGTATATTTAGTACCAGGAACAGGTAAATTTACTATCAATAAAAGAGATATCGATGAGTATTTCGGACTTGAGACATTAAAGGTTGTTGTTCGCCAGCCATTAGCTGCAACAGACACAGAAGGAAAATTCGATGTAATCGTTAATGTTAAGGGTGGTGGATACACAGGACAGGCTGGAGCAATCCGTCATGGTGTTGCAAGAGCACTTCTTGAGGCTGATGCTGATTACAGACCAGTTCTTAAGAAAGCTGGATTCCTTACACGTGATCCACGTATGAAAGAACGTAAGAAATACGGTCTCAAAGCAGCTCGTAGAGCACCACAGTTCTCAAAACGTTAATTTATACAATTTATTCGAATATACAGAAGATACACAGCAGCCCCGGAAATGCAATGTTTCCGGGGTTTTTCTTTACTTTCATTACAATGTAGAATACGGAAAAACACGTGAATTATTGACAGTAAGTAACAAGTAACTAACAAGTAACTAACAAAAAGTGGGATTATAGAATAAAAGAAAAAGCAGGACAAAGAGAATGAAAGCCTTGTCCTGCTTTTCTTTGGAACGCTATGCGTTCGAAAAAAAACTGCCAGTGGCAGGTTCTGTATGGTTAATTATTCCTGCAACAACTGTTTCTCGAAAACAGATAACAATTTATTAATTGTGAAGAAATAGCTCTTACATTCACTGCGTGTTTTCGCATCAACGTCAATATCTCCGAGGATAATAGACTTGGCAGCCTGCAAAGCTGCGAGAATGGTACGGAATTCGTCAGGTGTTATGTCGGTGTCGTGATTAATTAATTTTTTTGCTGCAGAAGTACAGCACTGATAAATGATTTCTGCCTGGCTTTCTGATTCTGCAAGATCAAGACCCGGCAGAATAGTAAGAGCATAAGCGGTTGCTTCTATGTCAGAATTATTAAAGGCATAGGAAATATGGCTCATAGTAAAACCTCCTTAAGTTTTTAAGAAAAGTATAACATAAAAAGAAGGAGCGCGCGAGAATATAAAGAAATAAACTGGATATTTGAATTATTAATTGTTATTTGAATTGCCATATAATAGCAGTTTAGGAGTTGCACAAATATGTGCATTTTTTTGCGTGTCAAAACATCGGAAATGCGAAAAAAAGCTATGTGACAAAGCTATAAGTACCGAGAATGTATGTGGTTTGTAGATGTGATTGGATAGGATAATAGAATGAAGGATAAAACGTACGAAAGAGACATTAATTTATATCAGGAGGAGAAGATTTATTGCGTAGATGGAAGTGAGCCTGGACAGAAGAACTATGAAAAGATCCGTTATGCAATAGGAGAAAATAATGCAGTTGGTTCAGTATCAGGATATCATGATGAAGAACTAAGTATCTTACATATGAGTAGTTTTTTCTGGAAAATCTGGGATACGAGTGCCGGATGCTGACAAAGGATGGAACACCGGCGTATACCAAAGTATTTAAAAGCGATTCTAAAGATCAGGATGGAAAGCCAATCTGGATATTATCCGTAAGAATGGACTGGACGGGGCAGAATCTGTCTTTGATCAATGATGTGATCCAATCCGGATTATGGTATTTTGACTGTGATGAAGAGGGGAAGATTGAAAATGTAAACTGGAGTCATAAGTTCAGACAGATGCTGGGATATGATACAGAAGAAGAATTCCCGAATCAACTGGAATCATGGTCAGACCTGTTGTACCCGGAAGATAAGGAAAGTATATTACATATATTAAAAGAAGCTATCGCAGACACGACAAACCAGATAAAATACCATGTAAAATACCGCCTGCAGATGAGAGACGGGGAATATCAGTGGTTTGAGGCTATTGTCAAGATGATGAACGGACACATCGATGTAGACAGCGAACTGGGAAAAGAAAGTAAATTCAAAGTTACAATCTTCTTAAAATTACGGGAATCAGAAAAAGAGACGATAGAAGAGATGATTTCTTTGCAATTATTATGGACTGGAAGATGCCGGGAAGGTTTGAGTACGAATGAAAAGGAGAGGACGGATATATTTACAGAAAAATGTATTTGCGGTATGATAGAAAAAATGGGAAAAAGGAGTGGCTTATATGAATGAAATAATACTGGCGACGGAGCAGGATATCCCGGAACTCATGGCAATGATCCATGAGATCTATGATGCAATTCCAATCAAAGAATGGTTCTGTCTGAATGGGGATGAGGCAGTGACCAGTTACATGACAACGGGAGGATTTTCTTTAAAAGCGATGTGTGACGGAAAGCTTGCGGGCGTATTCATTGCACGTACAAGTGATCTTGGAAAAGAAAATATCGGATACGATCTGAAATACGATGAAGAACAGAGAAGACAAGTGGCACACATGGAGATTGCCATGGTAAGAAAAGAATACAGAGGACAGGGTCTGCAGAAAATTATGATGGAAAAAGCGGAGCAGATATTAAAAAAGCAGGGATTCCACTATCTGCTTGGAACGGCGCATCCGGATAACGCAGCAAGTGTGAATACATTTCTGAAGTTAGGTTATAAGCAGGTGATGACGAAGGAAAAGTATGGCGGGATGAAGAGGAGCATTTTCTGTAAAGAGGTATAGGGGGGAGTGTCAAAAGTAAATCTTATTACCTGCGGATGCAGCCGGGTTGCAAAAGATTTGGATTACAAACGAAATGAAATTTAGATAATGATTGAAAGACATCATGTTCCCCGCTATAATATACGAAGAACTTGCTAAAAATATAGAACAATCAGGGAGAAATATATGAGCATATTAAATGTTGAACATCTGACACATGGTTTTGGTGACAGAGCCATCTTCTCAGATGTTTCTTTTCGACTTTTAAAAGGAGAACATATCGGGCTTGTAGGAGCCAATGGAGAGGGTAAATCTACCTTTATGAATATCGTGACAGGAAAGCTTGTGCCGGATGAAGGAAAAGTAGAGTGGTCTAAGAATGTACATGCCGGATATCTGGATCAGCATGCAGTCCTGAAAAAGGGAATGACGATCCGTGATGTATTAAAGTCAGCATTTGACCCACTGCTTCAAAAAGAACAGAGGATGAATGAAATCTGTGATCTTCTCGGAACCGCAGACGAAGATGAGATGAACCGTCTGATGGATGAACTTGGAACCATCCAGGATGAACTGACGTTACATGATTTTTATACCATCGATGCGAAAGTAGAAGAAGTGGCAAGGGCACTTGGGCTTCTGGATCTTGGACTGGACCGGGATGTTACCGACTTAAGTGGTGGACAGAGAACAAAAGTACTTCTGGCGAAACTTTTATTGGAGAAACCGGATATCCTGCTTCTTGACGAGCCGACCAACTATCTGGATGAAGAACATATCGCATGGCTGAAGCGTTATCTGCTGGATTATGAGAATGCATTTATCCTGATCTCACATGATATCCCGTTCTTAAATGAAGTGGTAAATATCATCTATCATATGGAGAATCAGGAACTGAACCGCTATGTCGGGGATTATGACCATTTCCAGGAAGTCTATGCAGTCAAAAAAGCACAGCTTGAGGCAGCGTACAGAAGACAGCAGCAGGAGATCAGCGAGCTGAAGGACTTTGTGGCACGTAATAAGGCACGTGTATCAACAAGAAATATGGCAATGTCCAGACAGAAAAAATTAGATAAGATGGATGTGATCGAGCTGGCAGCAGAAAAGCCGAAGCCGGAATTTCATTTCCGTTATGGAAGGACACCTGGAAAGATGTTATTCGAGACACATGA
Organism: uncultured Dorea sp.; assembly: GCF_934294775.1. Classification (GTDB taxonomy): domain Bacteria; phylum Bacillota; class Clostridia; order Lachnospirales; family Lachnospiraceae; genus Dorea_A. The sequence goes on along the minus strand of NZ_CAKRAH010000080.1, from coordinate 1,484 downwards.
TCTGGTGACGGGATATGATGAGCCATTATCGAAGCCGCTTAATTTTAGTATGGAACGTGGTCAGAAGATCGCACTTGTCGGAACGAATGGAATTGGAAAGACTACCTTATTAAAAAGTATTCTGGGCCTGATCCCTTCTTTGTCCGGAAGCTGCGAACTGGGAGAAAATCTGGAGATCGGATATTTTGAACAGGAAGTAAAGGGAGAAAATAAGACAACCTGTATCGATGAGATCTGGCAGGAATTTCCTTCATTTACACAGTATGAAGTCCGTTCGGCACTTGCAAAATGTGGACTGACAACCAAGCATATTGAAAGTCAGGTAAGAGTATTAAGTGGTGGAGAGCAGGCGAAGGTAAGATTATGTAAGTTGATCAACCGCGATACGAATATCCTGCTCCTTGACGAGCCGACGAACCACCTGGATGTAGATGCGAAGGATTCGCTTAAGAAAGCACTGCAGGAGTACAAGGGAAGCATCCTGCTGATCTGCCATGAACCGGAATTTTATCAGGATGTGGTGAATGAAGTGTGGGATATGAGTAAGTGGACGACGAAGGTATTCTAAAGCATTTTTATACACATTCTAAAACGAAAAAACGATGAATTACGAAAAGCGATAAGCGCTGGATGATGAATTGCTGTGTGTCCGGAACGGAAGAGGCATATGAAAAAAACTGGGGATGATATAGATGGAAGAAAAGAAACAAGAAAAAATGAAGTACCGTCTGGCAGAAGCGATGAAGACCTGCATGAAGACCATGCCGGTAGAGAAGATTACCGTAAAAGAAATCGTGGCAGAATGTGGTACGACCAGACAGACATTCTATCGGAATTTTCAGGACAAATATGATCTGATCAACTGGTACTTTGACAGAATCCTGCTGGAATCTTTTCAGCATATGGGCGAAGGAAAGACGGCTTATGAGGGACTGGTTAATAAGTTTCATTATATAGAAGAGGAAAAACTGTTTTTTAAGGCAGCATTTCGCAATGATGACCAGAACTGCCTGCGGGATCATGATTTTCAGTTGATTCTCAAATTCTATGAAAATCAGATCCAAAGTAAGACAAAGCAGTCAATTCCGGAGAATTTACATTTTCAATTAGAAATGTATTGTCAGGGATCTGTGTATATGACGACGCAGTGGGTTCTTGGCGATATGAAGAAGCGTCCGGAAGAGATGGCAAAGAATCTGGTGGCGGCAATGCCGGCAGAGTTAGAAACACTATTTAAGAAATTGGAACTCCTGTAGCAGGGAGTTCTTTTTTTGCATGAAGTTGAAATGAAAAGAAAATATATGTTGCAATGTTATGTAATTAACAAAAAAATGATATGGTAATTTGTTGAGAAGGTACATAAAGTTACAAAAATACAAAAGTGTAACGTGTATATGTTACAAAATGACAATGTCATTAACTTTAGCAAAAAGCAGAAATCGTAAGCATTTATAAAACTATGATTCCTGCTTTTTGATTTTTAT
>NZ_CAKRAH010000079.1 GCF_934294775.1 uncultured Dorea sp. | reverse complement strand
ATTAAAGGAACGATTAAGACAATACTTGGTTTTATTGTTCTGAATGCAGGTGCAGGAGTAGTTCAGGATTCTATTATTCCATTTGGTGATTTGTTTCAGGCAGCATTTCATGTAGAAGGGGTTGTACCGAATAATGAAGCGATTACATCATTGGCATTAAATAGCTATGCAGTGCAGACGGCTTCTATATTTGCACTTGGAATGTGTGCCAATATTGTTCTTGCAAGATTTTCAAAGCTAAAATACATATTTTTAACAGGACATCATGCATTGTATATGTCATGTCTGATTTCCATTATTATGTCGATTAGTGGACTGAAAGGTGCCAAACTCATTATTGCAGGAGCATTGCTTTTAGGATTGCTTATGTCTGTATTTCCGGCAATTATGCAGCCAACAATTGAAGAGATTACAGGTGATGATTCCTTGGCACTTGGTCATTTCGGAAGCGGATGCTATTGGTTGAGTGCACAAATTGGAAAATTATTTGGAAAAAATGAGGATACAAAAACTACAGAAGATATTAATTTCCCAACAACATTATCTTTCCTGAGAGAGAATACGATTTCCATTGCCCTTGCAATGTTCTTATGTTACATCGTTGTATCAGGTGCAGCAGTGTTCACTGCTCCAGAGGAAGCAGCAAAAATTATTGGTGAAAATAACTGGATTATTTATTCTATTATTCAGTCCATTACATTTTCAGCTGGTATTTATATTGTATTATCCGGAGTTCGTATGCTGATTAATGAAATTGTTCCGGCATTTAAAGGAATTTCAGAAAAACTGGTACCAAATGCGAAACCGGCACTGGATTGCCCGATTGTTTTTCCATATGCACCAAATGCTGTATTGATAGGATTCTTCTGTTCATTTATTGGTGGAATTGTTGCGCTGGCAATTCTTGCACTGATGGGAAAAGCAGGTCTGTCAGTAGCAATTGTTCTGCCAGGTGCAGTTCTTCACTTCTTCTGTGGAGCAACAGCAGGTGTCTGCGGTAATGCTAGAGGCGGTCTGAAAGGCTGTATTGCAGGTGCATTTGTGCATGGTGTAGTTGCTACATTTTTGATTGCGGGAATGTATCCGGTATTAAGTTCTATGGGATTTGCAAATACAACTTACTCCGATACAGATTTTACCATTGTAGGTATTATCTTTGGAAATCTTACAAAAGTTGTAAGTGGAGATATGATGCTTGGAATTATCGTAGTATTATTCCTGCTTCCAATTATCTATAATTTGCTGACAGGAAAAAAGAAAGCAAACGTATAAACAATATTTTAATTTGAAAATTAGATTATAGGAGGAATTTGTGATGATTAAAAAAATTATGTGTTTTTGTGGTTCTGGTTTAGGTACATCTTTTGTTATGGAAATGAATGCAAAAAAAGCTTTAAAAAATCTTGGAATAGAGGGCGTTACAGTAGAACATTCTACAATTGATGATGTAGTCCCAGGAGCAGCTGATCTTTTTATCTGTAGTGCTGATCTTCTTCCAAATGCGGAAAAAGCAGGTAAGGCGATTGGGCTGAACAATATGGTCGCTGTAAAAGAAATTCAGGAAAAATTGAAAGAAGCATTTGAAGAAGAATAGAAAACAGGGAGGGAAAAAGATGTTAGCATTCCATTATACTATTACAGATGAGGCAGGTTTGCATGCAAGACCAGCGGGACTTTTGGTGAAGGAAGCCCAAAAATATGATAGTAAAATTGTAATAAAAAAAGAGACAAAAACCGTAGAAGCAACAAAACTGATAGCAATTATGGGATTAGGTGTAAAATGTGGGCAGGATGTGGAAGTAGAAATTTCCGGTTCAGATGAAATTACAGCATATAAAGAATTGAAAGCATTTTTTGAAGCAAACCTATAGGAGTGCAAAAGTCAATAGGAAATTAGAAAAAATTATATAGATAATACGAAATTGGCAAATTGCATAAAATAAAATCTTTGGATAGTTTGATGAATTGTACAAAGTGACGAAAAGAGCGCACTGAAGCAAGCACGGGGGAATATTTCTATTTTTCCGTGCTTTTTCTGCACAGAGCATCAAAAACATCAGACAGTGCAAACTTTTTTTCGGGAAAGGCGGCCGGATTGCTGGAAGATACGGATCTGAAAGTGATTGAGATCGCAAATGCAGTCGGATATGAGAATCAGGGGAAATTTGCAAGAGTATTTGCAAAGAAATATGGTGTAGCACCATTAGAATATAGAAGAATAAAGAGAGGAAATTTATAAAGATGTACGCAAAGAATGAAGATGATGAGAGTGGCTTATTGAGTCAATCCGTTAAAAATTAAATATGTTAGATTCGTAAAGTAGAAAAATTCTATAGTATATGTTAATATAGTAACAAGGATAGGTTGAAACGCGTTTGCAAAATGAAAAGAGGCGTAAAAAAGATGACCAAGGAAGAATGGTATCAGCAATTATTTTCCCATCTGGAACAGTCAAAATTCAGAAGTAGTTTTCATCTGAAAGAAAAAGACAAGGTATATATACGTGAAAAAGGCATGGATACCATCAGGCGTCACGCAGAAGACTTTATTGCAAAGAGAGAAGCACCGGCGGTGATTCCAAATGACGGGAAGCAGACGCCAATGCGTGGACACCCGGTATTCATAGCACAGCACGCAACCGCGACATGCTGCAGGGGATGCATATATAAATGGCATAAGATGCGCCCAGGCAGAGAACTAAGTAAAGTGCAGCAGGAATATCTGGTGGATGTCATCATGACGTGGATTGAGGGCGAGATGAAACGATGAAAAAAGAGAATATGAAAAAAGACGATCCCGGAAGACAGAAGAGCAGATTGATGGAAGTATATATGATTTGGAGAATGAAGAGGTACCAATGATATATGGTTTTTCGGATAAAGTTTCTGTCAGGATATTCGATGGTAAATGCGAGATTGACTTTTCACTTGTCTATCCAAGACTTCATGTGACCGGAACGTATAATCTTCTGAATAATGCTGCAATCTTTGTGCAAAAAGGAATCGGAGCGGCTATCTGCTTTGAGGTTGGCAATCATTATGATGAGCTTACTTTTGTACCGATGAAACCGGCACTTCACAGTGGATGTGTTCTGATCTGGCGGAAGAATGAAGCATTGTCAGAGACGGTGAAAAAATTTCTGGATGTATTTTCGGAAAAGGAAAAATAACTCAGAAAAGCATGGAAGCAATAGTATAAAGATGATAAAGAAACAAAATAACCCTGTAGAAATCTAAGTGCATACAGTACATTTCTACAGGGATTTTTACTTAAGAAAAGCAGATTTCATAAAATGAATAGTAAGATAAGAACAAAGAAAAATAAAAGAAAGAGGAAGGGATATGATGAATCTAAATGAACTGGAACAGTTCACAGCATTTGCAAAGTATGGGACACTATCCAGAACAGCCGAAGTTCTGAATATCTCCCAGCCAACGATTACCAGAACCATGCAGCATGTAGAAGAAGAATTTGGCGTAACTTTGTTCAACAGGGGAAAAAATAAGATCACACTGAATGAGAAAGGGGAAAATGGAAAAGTGAAAACAGTATGGAATATTAGGAAAGAGAGGTCAGAAGAAATATTATGAGTACAATGAAAGAAAAGATGCACACAGGAGAGTTATATCTTCCAGGAGATGAGGAGATTATAAAAGAACAGTTCGACTGCCTGGAACTATTATATGATTACAATGCAACAAGACCGAAAGAGCAGGAAAAGAGACAGGAATTATTAAAGAAAATGTTCGCAGAGATCGGAACAGATTGCTATATAGAGCCGCCGCTTCATGCGAATTTTGGAGGGAAGCATGTACATTTTGGAAAGAATGTATATGCGAACTTTAATCTGACATTGGTGGATGATACACATATTTATGTAGGGGATTATACGATGATCGGGCCAAATGTAACAATTGCTACGGCTGGGCATCCACTGTTGCCGGAACTTCGCAGGCAGGGGTATCAGTATAATAAGAGTATCAGGATAGGAAGAAACTGCTGGATCGGGGCGGGTGCTGTTATAGTGCAGGGAGTTCATATAGGAGATAATGCCGTGATTGGAGCAGGAAGCATCGTTACAAAAGATATTCCATCGGACGTTGTAGCAGTGGGAAATCCATGTAAGGTACTGCGTGAGATTGATGAAGCTGAGATAGAACGGCTGAAAAAGATTGAAAAAATCAATTAAAGCTCATAAAGATAGATTTCTTGTATCATAGTGTGTGAAGAATATGCTATACTTATGTTCTATATCGGTAATATAGAAATCAGAAATATTACTGATAGAGGATGAAAAATGTATTCGGAAAAGGGCTTTGTAAAAATAAGAGATAAAAAGTCTGAAGAGTATATAAGATACGGGAGGGAAAAGCAGAAAAAATATGAGTGAGAAATCTATGAATAAAGATACAAGAAAAAATGTCATACTGCTGCATATTGCGGTTATGTGCTTCAGCTTTTCGGGAGTCATCGGACAGTATGTGCAGGTACCGGCGGTACAGGTGGCAATGGGAAGAGTGATCTGTTCTTCGTTATTGCTATTGCTTATTTCGCTGTTCTGTAAAGATAAACTGACGCTGAACTGTAAGAAAGACTATGGACTTATGATCATGACGGGATTGGTAATGGCAATCCACTGGTCAAGCTTCTTTCAGTCGATACAGACATCGTCAGTAGCAATTGGAACGATTACATTTTCCACGTTCCCGTTATTCCTGACGTTTCTGGAACCTTTGCTCTTTCATGAGAAGATCCGTGGAAAGAATATATTAAATGCGCTAATTCTTCTGCTGGGAGTATTGATTACAATCCCGGAATTTTCAGTGGAAAATAAGGTGACAGTCGGAATTTTATGGGGAATGCTTGCAAGCTTTACCTACGCAGTGATGACTTTATCGAACCGGTATTTTTCAAGCAGATATAAAGGCCGCACCATCTGTCTGTACGAGCAGGGAACAGCAGCAATCGCACTGCTTCCGGCGCTGGTACTGGTAAAGGCAGCCTGGAGACCGGTTGACTTTGCAGGAGTTGCGACGATAGGATTTTTATGTACGGCGATCGCATATTCTTTATACGTAACGGCGCAAAAGGGTGTAAAGGCACAGACAGCGGGAATCATCTCAGGAATGGAGACTGTGTATGGAATCGTATTTGCACTGCTGTTCTTAAGAGAAGTTCCGACGATCCGCGAACTGGTCGGAGGAGCCGTGATACTTGGAATTGCATTCTATTCTTCGTTGCATAGTGATGATGACTAGGTATGGGGACAATCTGGAAACGGGTTGTCCTTTTTTAGATCAAAGTATGCAAGAGAAACAGCCAGTGTCAGGTTCTGTGTATACCAAAGTATACAAGAAAAGTTGCCGGTGGCAAGTTTGCGGCATATGTAGTAAACTGATTTATCGTAAGAAATTTTTAAGATTTACATCGGGAAATTTTTAAAACGTTCCATATATATTGTGATTGTACACGAAGATTGGTGGGTGTACAAAAGAAGAGAGGGGGAAACCTGGGAAGATGGAGACAGAGAAAATCCTGGTCGTGGACGACAATAAAGAAATCGTCTACTCCATCAGTGAGTTATTAAAGTATGAAGGATATGAGACGCTGAAGGCCTATGATGGCATGGAAGCACTGGATATTATGGAAAGAGAGCATGTAGATCTGATTCTTCTGGATGTAATGATGCCGAGAATGAACGGATTATCAGCACTTATGAAACTAAGAGAAAAAAGCCGGATCCCGGTCATTATCCTGTCGGCGAAGACAGAGGAAAGTGATAAGGTATCGGGACTTACGCTGGGGGCAGATGACTATATCGAAAAACCATATAATCCGGCAGAGTTGATCGCCAGAGTAAAAGCACACCTTAGAAGATACAGAGCCTGGGGCGGTGAAGAACCGGCAAAAAAGAAAGATCCGGATAAGATCGTCAACGGCGGACTGATGCTGGATAAAAAACAGCGGGTGATATTCGTAGAAGGTGAAGAGGTACATCTGACTGCAACAGAATATAAGATTCTGGAACTTTTAATGAGCCATCCGGGGCAGGTCTTTCCGGCAGAACAGATCTATGAAAATGTATGGCAGGAAACAGCTGACTACACGGTTGAAAATACGGTAATGGTACATATCCGCCATATCCGCGAAAAAATAGAGATTGATGCAAAGAAACCAAGATATGTAAAGGTGGTGTGGGGGATTGGATACAAAATGGAAAAATATGATTAGAATAATAAAAAGCTTTCTGAAAAAATATTATGACTGTATCATCGGAATGCTGTTGTGTATTGTGGGAAGTTTCTTATTCTTTATAATGATAGTAGACAGATACTATTACAGCACATGGGCAGTATGGAGGATAGGAGGAATAGCAAATGTACTTCTACAGCCGGGAATCTGTCTTTTGCTGCGCAGATATATAGGCTTTCGGTACCGGTTCTGGACGGAAGATATGCCGGAAGCAGGAGCAGAACAGGAGACAGCCGACAGTATCTATTATCAGAGATGGAAAGAAAAATCAAAGGAATCCGAAAAACATTTCCGCAATATATTTGCAGCAGAACTGGCAATAGCAGCTGTCTATCTGTGGCAGATTAGTGTTAATTCACAGTGGGGATGGAATTATGCACTGGGATATGTCGTGGTCATCAGTGTATTTATTGAATATATATGCTGCCTTTGGATCATAAGAAAATTCTGGAACAAAGAATTAGATCAGATTATGGAACGCACAGAAAGCTTCTTCCAGAAACGTCTCGAACAGGCGCTTGAGATTGAGAAGAAAAGTCTGGATAAGGTATCAAGAAGCGATCAGTTAAGAGTGGATCTGATCACAAATGTATCGCATGACCTGAAGACTCCGCTGACTTCGATCGTGGGTTATCTGGAGCTTATTAAGAAGGAAGAATTAAGCGATGTCGTCAAAGACTATGTGGATGTAATTTCATCCAGGGCAGAGAAACTTGGAGAGATGATCAACAGCCTGTTCTCTCTTGCAAAAGCAAGCAGTGGCAACATAGAACTGCACAAAGAAAAGTTTGAACTCAACCGGCTGATAGAACAGATATTTGCAGATATGGATGATAAGATGAAAGACAGCGGATTAACATTCGTGACACAGCTGACAGAAGAAGATACGGAAATATATTCCGATAATTCATACTTCTACCGCATCTGCCAGAACCTGATAGAGAACGCATTAAAATATTCGGCAAAAGGAACCAGAGTATTCGTAAAGACATACAAAAAGGATGTGCTGGGATCCGGAGAGAAAAATGTCCTGGAGATCACAAACACATCGGCTTATCCGATGGATTTTGAAAAAGAAGACATTATCGAGCGCTTTGCAAGAGGCGATAAAGCAAGAAGCAGCGAAGGAAACGGCCTGGGACTTGCAATCGTAAGCACATACGCAAAAGCGCTGGATGGGGAATTTGATATAAAGATTGACTGTGATCAGTTTAAGGCGGTTGTGAGTATATAAAGAAGCCTGAAAAGATTCATCTGATATGACCTTCGGAAGGTGTAAAAAGGCATTTTTAAAAGATAATATGAGTTTATAAAAAGACGTTTTTGAATTAGAAAGTTTGAGAGAGAATTTTCGATTCAAAAGCCTCTTTTTTTTTGTGGAAACTATTTAGTGACGCGCATATATGTCACAAATGAGTGGAATTATTACAATAGCAAGTAACTCGATCGCATATTTTGAAAAAGGCAAGCAACGCTTGCTTGAATTTGGCTTGTCAGACTGATATGTTGTGGAAAAGTGCTGCACTTAAAAAAGAAGGAATTCCTCGAAAAAATAAAAAATAAGAGGGAGAAAGAAGGCATGAACAGATTCCGAAAATCAGTTACAGCGTTAATACTTGCATCCCTGATTGCACTACAGGGGACAGAACCTATCTTTGTACAGGCAAAAGAAATCATTGAAGATGCACAGAAAAATGCAGAATTTTCCAGACCGGAAGCATTGACCGAAGAAGAAGCCGGAATCAAAGATTCCGCATCTGGGGAGCAGGATCAACCAATACAGTCAGAAGAGAATGTACCAAAAGAAACAGAAAACGGATGTCTATCAGAACAAAGCCAATGATTATGCGATTTTTCTTCCGGAGCAGATGTCAGAAGAGAATGGTGTAACGATTGAAAACGGAAAGACAAGAATTGGAATCATTCCGGTAGATGGAGACTATACACATTCTGTCATCAAAGATAATCAGGTCTATATTTATCCAAAAGGGAAGAAGCTTAAAGATGCAAAGTATCTTCTGGAAGCCCCGTCTATGGAAGATGCAGTAGGTGAGATCAGTTTTCTAATCAAACTGGAACTCAGGGAAGAAGATAGAAAGACAAAGGCAATCAGACAAGATACAGCGTTGACCTGAACGGAAATGTCACCAGAATGACACAGGCAAATGGCGGAATATACACATACAGTTATGATAAGGCCGGACGTCTGAAGAATATGAAAAGTCCGCTGGGATATACAAAGAACTTTACATATGATAAAGCAGACAACATAGTAAAAGAAAGCGACAGTTTAAAGAGTATAACCACCTATACTTACGATAAATTACACAACAAGAAGTCATCTACGAATGCCTTGAATGGAACGACCAGCTTTACTTATGACAAATATGGAAATCTTCTGAAAGAAACCGATCCACTAGGTCGGAGTAAGACCTACAGCTATGACCTGGCAGGAAGGATGACAGCAGAAGCAGACCCACTAGGGAAGATAACCGCATATACATATGATCCTGCAGGAAATATTACAGAGATCACCAAACCGGGCGGAAGAAAGACAAGTTATAGTTACGACAAGAATTATAATGTGACATCTGTAACAGATCCGATGGGATATGTTGTGAAGAAAGTCTATGACCAGGATAACCGGGTGGCGGAAGAAACAGATGCATTAGGACAGAAAGAAGCCTACCGGTATGACAAAAACGGCAGAGTAACTACTGCAGTAGATAAACGGGGATTCCAGACAGGATTT
>NZ_CAKRAH010000078.1 GCF_934294775.1 uncultured Dorea sp. | reverse complement strand
CATACGCAAGGACCGGGAATCCAACCCAAATTAATGTATTAAACACCTAAAAATATTTCTTGTAGATCAAAGACAAATATGTTAAGATACATCCATCAACAGACATTCCGTCTGTCAGATATTTCAAAATGTATAAGTGATCAGGGCTTAGACATTTCAAGATAGTCGATAGGCTATTCGTGAGGGTAATCGTAAAAAATCACAGATAATTTTAAAACAAAAGAAAATGGAAGTATATTTGTGCGATAAATGTTGCAGGAAGAATATATTTTGTTTATACTAAAGGTAAAGATCTGGGACTGCTTCGTACAAATAGCAGAAAGGAGCCCGGATGGGAAAAGAAAACAGAGAAGTAAAAAATAGTGTATTAGTAGATTTGATGTATGAGGATGAATCTGCAGAAGAAAATGAGCGTTCTTTTTATAATGCCTTACATGAAGAACCATTACCAGAAGGTACAGAGATTAAAAAACTGAGGGTAGATAATGTAGTGTACATGAATTTCAAGAATGACTTTTCGTTCAAGACAGGAGATCAGGTATTGGTTCTTGGCGAGCATCAGTCAACATTGAATAATAATATGCCACTCAGAGAACTTATGTATATTGGCAGAGTGTTAGAACAATTGATTCCGACAAAAGACAGGTACAAAAAAGGACAGGTCAGTTTTCCGGTACCAGAATTTTATACATTATATAATGGTAAAGATTTTATGGAGAAAGAAAAAGTATTGAAGCTGTCAGATGCATTTGAAAAGAAATGTGATGATCCTATGCTGGAGTTGAAAGTCCGGGTGATTAATATTAATCCAGGGGCCGGACATGAACTTTTGGATCGTTGCCCGGTGATTCGGGAATATAGTGAATTCATAGAAGTAATCCGGAAGTACCAGGAGCAAAATGATACAGAACCATATAAACACGCCATTGAAGAATGTATAGAAAAGGGAATTCTTGCAGATTATCTGAAACGAAAAGGAAGCGAGGTTGTGAATATGTTGACGGCTGAGTATGATTACGAGACAGATATTGAAGTGCAGAGAGAAGAAGCAAGAGTAGAAGGAAGAGCGGAAGGAAGAGCAGAAGGAAAAGCAGAGGGAAAGACTGAAGAAAGAAGTAATCTGATAAAAACTTTGTATGAAGCAAAGTTTACAATTGATGAGATATCCAGGTTATTGAAAATGGAGGAAGATCTGGTTGAAAAAATAGTGCAGGAAAAGTAATTCTTGTAGAGAATATGAAAAAGCTATAGAAAATGAACACTCAAAAAGTTGACTTGCCCCGCCAATAGGAATAATATTAACAGATAAGCATTTTCTAAAGACGAGGACATATTAACATGCAGAGAGATTTAACAACAGGAAGCATTTTCAAAACGGTGATCTATTTTTCACTGCCATATCTGTTATCGTACTTTTTACAGACGTTATACGGTATGGCAGATTTATTTATTGTTGGGCAGTTTGGCGGAGTCAGCAGTACGACGGCAGTGTCGATCGGAAGCCAGATAATGCATATGCTGACGGTTATGATCGTGGGACTGGCTATGGGGGCTACGGTTATGATCGGGCGGTGTATAGGCGCAAAGGATTATAGAAAAGCGTCAGAGACGATAGGAAATACCGTGACACTTTTTATGGGAATTGCAGTATTTCTTATGATTGTACTGGTAGCAGCTGTAAGACCGATTGTAAGCATCATGTCAACGCCGGCAGAGGCAGTGGAAGGAACGATCCGTTATCTGACCATTTGCTTCATAGGAATTCCATTCATCACAGCCTACAATATTATCAGTGCAATATTCCGGGGAATCGGAGATTCGAAGAGTCCGATGTATTTTATTGCGGTAGCGTGTGCTGCAAATATTGGCCTGGATTATCTGTTCATCGGAGTGATGGGACTGGATGCAGCTGGTGCCGCACTTGGAACGACGATTGCACAGGCAATAAGTGTCATTGTATCTCTGACCGTGATTGTAAAAAAGGGCACCGGAATTAAAATCTGCAGATCTGATCTGAAACCCAAAAAAGTAACGATGAAAAATATTCTGACAGTCGGCGTTCCGGTTGCACTTCAGGATGGATTTATCCAGATATCATTCATTGCAATTACGATATTTGCCAATCAGCGTGGGTTGAATGATGCGGCAGCGGTAGGTATAGTAGAAAAGATCATTGGTATCTTATTCCTGGTACCGTCATCCATGTTATCTACGATATCAGCATTGGCATCCCAGAATATCGGAGCCGGAAAACACGACAGGGCACGTCTTACACTACGATATGTTCTGTTCATGACAGTTGGATATGGAATTATAGCAGCGACGATCGTGCAGTTTGTATCGGTTCCGTTTGTTGGATTATTTACGAATAATGGTGCGGTACAGATTCTGGGAGGTCAGTATCTGAGAAGTTACTCCTGGGACTGTGTGTTTGCAGGTGTGCATTTTTGCTTAAGTGGTTACTTTTATGCATATGGTATGTCTGTGGTATCATTTATACACAATTCGATATCTATTATATGTGCGAGAATTCCATTGTCTTATTATGCGGCAACACATTTTCCAGACACATTGTTCCCGATGGGATGTGCGGCTCCGGCCGGATCCATCCTGTCGATCATTATATGTGTCGGAGTACTGATATGGATGGATAAACATTCAGAAAAATATATGGGAAGTAAGATACAGTGATATGAGTGAAGCGTATAAGAAAAATAAAAAGAAGCTTCATTAGAAGAGACGGTGCGTACGGCATTGAAGCAGATTGAGGAAAAAGAATATGAGGCAGAACTGGTAAGCCGGGGATTTATGAGAGAGAAGATACGGAAGTATGGATTTGCATTTGAAGGGAAGAATGTATTGATAGGAGAACACGAATGATAATCGGAATTATAGAAGACGACAAATTATTACATCAGGCATTACAGATAGCACTGCAAAATGCAGGCTATCAGACCGTATCCGCATATACAAAACAAGAGGCTTTTACTGCAATAACAGGCAGTGAGAGCCTCCTTCTCATTGACATTGGTCTCCCTGATGGAAATGGGATCACCTGCTATAAAGAACTACAGAAAAAAGGAAAAAAGATACCGGCAATTTTTCTCACGGCAAGAGATGAGGAAAAAGATATGCTGCAGGCATTCGGTACAGGTGCAGATGATTATGTTGTCAAACCATTTTCCATGAAGGTACTTTTGAAGCGTATAGAAGTGGTAGTTGGCCGGAGTGAACGGGAAAATAGGCTGGAATGTGGTGATATTACATTATTTCCAGATAAAATGAAAGTATATAAAAGCCAGAAAGAACTCAGCCTGACTGCAAAAGAGTATCAGTTACTGGAATATCTGATGTACAATCAGGGAAATGTACTGACAAAAGAAAACATCCTCGAACATGTCTGGGGACTGGATGGACAGTTTGTAGGAGATAATACCGTCAGTGTTACTATTAACAGGTTGAGAAAAAAGATAGAAATGGATGCAGGTTCACCGGTATATCTGAAAAATGTATTTGGATTAGGATATAAGTTAGAGCCTGTCTGAAAAATAAGTGTGGATACAGAAAAAAAGGAAAATAAAAAGAATGAATATCATAATAATCACAGTGGCAGTAACGGCAGGAGCAATTCTGGGTGGAACTGCCATATATATTTATCAGGAAAAAAGCAGACAGAAGGAACTTCAGTTACTTGCCGAATGTATGGAAAAGATATTGCGCGGGGAAAAGATTCGTGAAGCGAAAGCTGGTGAAGAAACGATGTATGCGAGATTGGAAAGCGGACTGGTAAGAATTCAGGAAATACTAGATGGCAGAAAAGAAGAAGCAGAAAAAAGTAAAAATGAGATCCAGAAGCTGATTTCAGAGATCGCGCATCAGATGCGTACGCCGCTTGCCAACATCAGAACATATCAGGATTTATTGGAGGAAGAACGGAGCAAAGAAGGGACCAAGACAGATGAAAATGTGGATAAATATCTGAATGCAATGAGAGCCGGAGAACAGCAATTGGAATTCCTGACAGAAAGTTTTGTGAAGATGTCCAGACTGGAACAGAACATGATTCAGATAAGGAAAGAAGAGACAGATTTGTTAAAAACGGTAAGAAATAGTCTGGGACGAATTCAAAAACGGGCAGAAGAAAAACAGGTTGGGTTCAAGATAGAGATGCCACAGAAATTAAACTGTCCGCATGATGCCAACTGGCTAGGGGAAGCAATCGATAATGTCCTGGATAATGCTGTGAAATACAGCCGGTCTGGTGGAATCATAGAATTAAAAATCCAGAAGAATGAAATGTGTACAAAGATCGTTGTAAAAGACAATGGACTAGGAATTGCAAAAGGAGAAGAGCATAAGATATTCCAGAGATTTTACAGAGGAAAGAAAGTCACTACGCAGAAAGGCTATGGAATCGGGCTTTATCTGGCGAGAAAAATTGTCAGTCTTCATGGCGGATTTATCATTGCAAAAAGCAGATATCCGGAAAATGGTCTGATGATTGAAATAAATCTTCCGGTCTGTTAGAAGTTTGTTAGATTTGTCCTGTATGCTTTAGAGAGTGTGAAAGTTCTGGAATGTCATGCGTTTGAAAGAAGCTGCGGACAGTTTCTTTCGGCTGATTTGGCAGATAGCAGATTATAGAGATGTGGAATGGACACAACTATGAGGAAGGAGAGAAAAATCTTATGGAAATGATAAAAGCAGCAGGATTGAAAAAATATTATGTGACAGATAACTACGAAGTCCATGCACTGGATGGAGTGAGCCTGTCTGTAGAAGAAGGGGAATTCCTCGGGGTCGTCGGAACATCAGGAAGTGGAAAAACAACATTGCTTCAGATACTTGGAGGACTGGATGAACCTACTGCTGGGGGTGTATGGATACGTGGCAACAGTCTGAAAGATATGACCGAAGATGAGCGCACGATATTCAGAAGACGAAATATCGGATTTGTATTTCAACAATACAATCTGATCCCGGTCATCAATGTATATGAGAATATTGTACTTCCGCTCAGGCTGGATGGAGCAGAGATTGACGAAGCATTGTTGGAAGATATTATCACAACTTTGAAGCTTGAAGAGAAGTTAGAAAATCTTCCGGAAGAACTGTCAGGAGGACAACAGCAGAGAGTGGCTATCGCAAGGGCATTAATGGTAAAGCCGGCGGTACTTTTGTGCGACGAACCGACGGGAAATCTGGATTCTGTTACAAGTATGGAAGTAATTACATTGTTAAAAAAATGTGCCGCAAGATTTCATCAGACAATCATTGTTGTAACTCATCAGGAAGAAATCGCACAGATGGCAGACCGTATCCTGCGCGTAGAGGATGGAAAATTATACAATGTGGAGGTGTAATAAGATGAATAGATTTACACCGAATAATAATACGAACGTAATCCGGTTACTTTCAGAAGAAATCAGAAAATGTAATAAAGGAAGAAACAGAATCCTTATGGGAGCAGTCATTTTATCTGTTCTTACGTTGACATTTGTTTTTGGTACGGCTTATGGAAAAATAAATGCAGAATATACGAAAAATATCCGGATGGATGGAACAACGGCATCCACTTACATAGAAGAGGGGACAAGGGGACAGTATGAAAAAGTACATTCCTTAGGATATGTAAAAGAAGCCGGAAGAAGGATGAAGATGGGTGAAGCTGTAGAAGCAGGAAAGAAAACATCTATCTGTTCCATACAGGTACTGGATCAGACTGCATGGGAAAAGATGATGAAACCTGCATATACCGGGATCTACGGGACGTATCCAAAAAAACAACAGGAAATTATGCTTTCGGTAAAGACGTTGAAAAAGCTTGGAATAAATAAGCCGAGAACAGGAATGAAGATAGCACTTGATGTATCTATCAGTTTTTTTCAAACGGAAAAAGAAGAGTTTGAATTATCAGGATGGTACAGTGATTATACAGAAGATAATGGCAGCAGCAAAGCAATAGGGTATGTCTCGGAAAAGAAATTGAATGACTGGGGCTATGATATCAAAGAAGGTTCGGATATTCTGATCTGTCAGTCGAATGACATGGACTGGAAGGATACAGAAGAAAAATTATACGAAGATGTACCGATGAAAGACAATTCTCAACAGATCATTGCGACAGATACGGCAAAGAACCGGGCAGTAAAAGAAATGACGGGAAGTTATGGAATGGCAGTAGTGGAGGCAGTTGTGATTATTTGTGGAATGTTTTTACTTGTCTACAATGTGATGCAGATATCCATGACAGGCGATATCAGGCAGATGGCACTGCTTCATACGATCGGTACAACGAAAAAGCAGATCCGTAAGATCTATATCAGGCAGATTATTCGGACAATCTTACCGGGCTGTATTGCAGGCACCGGCTTGTCGATTCTGTTACTGAGATACCTGATACCGGAATTATTGGGAAGGCAGTACCTGAGTGGATATGGAGGTTCGAAAGGACTGCAGATTTTCCGGGTGGAAATATTGATATTAGCGGCAGCATTTACGTTGCTGGTAATCATAGGTGCCTCGGAACAGGTAATCTGGCAGACGGTAAATAGAACCTGTATAGAAGGAATGCACTATACGGAGCAGACAGGAAGAAAGAAAGTTCAACGGTTCGGTTATACAGATAAAGGAGTAACCATAAGCAAGAAAAAAAGAAGCGAAACACAGGAACTGTGCTTTATGGCATGGAAGAACGTAACAAGATACCGGCAAAGATTTGCAATTACAATTATTTCACTGTTTTTCGGAATAGAAATGTTTCTGATCGTTATGGTGATCACAGAAGGCAGTGACTATGCCAATATTATCAATCAGAGACCAGATTTTCTGATCTCAGGAGCATTCAGTGAGTATGCCCAAAAAGAAGGAAGCGGGATAGAATACCAGACGCAGACGCCAGATCAAGATCCGATGAAATCCCAGGGGGATAATTTCGAACTTCTATATGACAATAACTACGATGAATTTTCACCGATATCCGAAAAGGTACGGAAACAATTATGGAATCTTGACGGCATAAAGAAAAAAGAATCTTATATAACAGAAGGAGCATATATGCTTTCCACCATATCCAGAGATGGAGTACGTCCACTGGAAAAGGATACTTATCTTGGTAAAAATATAGAATATGCAGAGGAAATCAGTACTGATTATGACTCCGGAGCGAAGCTGATCGAAGGCCTGGATGCGGATACTGTCCAGATTGTAAGTAAAAATGAGATAAAGGCATTAAAAACGTATGTAGAAAAAAGCAAGCTGAAAGTCGATATGGACAGTCTGGAAAATGGAACGGGAGTAATGATCATCCATGATCATAAGTTGTCACAAAAGCAGGAAAAACAGGCAGAGAAAGCAGTGGAAGAAATGGTATATTTATCTCCGCTAAGGAACAAAGAAGCATGTATCCGGTGGAATTCCGAGAATGATCAGGAAAGAGACAAGGAAGATGAGAAGCGAAAAGCAGAAACACCGTCTACAAAATATACGTTAAGCGGCTATCTGGATAATCAGGCAGAAGGCTTTCCAGAGCTCCACCAGACGTGGCATGGAGCAGAAGGCGATATCTACTATCTGGTCAGTGAAAAAGGATTTGAAAGATTATCAACAGAGAAAAAAACATTCTGTATGGGACTAAATGTAGAGAAAAAGAAAGAAAAACAAGTCATGCATGAAATCCAGAAGATACTTTCGGAAGAAAACCAGAGACGGAAAAACAGTACAAAGACAAGCCCGGATGGCGAAGGAGAAGCAGGGATTTTCTACATTGCAAAATCAGATCTTATGCAGAAAAATGCAGACTATATTCGTGGAAACAGAATTGTGTTCGGAAGTATCAGTATGATGCTGTTATGTGTCGGTCTGGTTAATTATTTTAATATTATGTTCACGGGAATCATGAGCAGGAAAAAAGAACTGGAAATTATGCGGAAGATTGGAATGACACGCCGGCAGGAAAGAAAGCTGTTCCTGCTGGAGGGCAGCTATTATGTGCTGCTCATTGCAGGTCTTGTGATGTCAGTTGGAGCGGTCGTGTTAAAGGGAATCGAAGTTTATATGAGAAAACAGCTTTCTTATTTTACATTTTATTATCCGGCTGGATGGATTATTGGAAGCCTGGTAATCCTGGAAGTGCTGTGTCTCATCATTTGTAACCTACAAATATTGAAAATAAATAAAAAGTAGGTTAAAAAACTAGATAAACAACTTCACCAACCGTGTCTTATCAAGCACAAAGATCGACACATCCATAAAAAGATGCGCAAGCAGTGTACTAAGAATTACACCATTCGAAGTCAGCAGGAATCCACAGTGGAATCCGTACCAGCAGACAATGGCTGAATAAGTGCCCATCAGCAGAAGCAGAGGAAGATCTTTTGCAACGCCCTGTAAGGTGGACTTGATATCTTCCAGAGTAGAATCAAAGTACAGGAACCGGCCGACCGCAAGTGTAATAAAGTACATGATCAGCGAATCATAGTTTGAATCATCGTAGATGAACTTGATATATAGCAGGATCAGGATAATATAAAATGAAGAGACCAGCCGTATGGAAGCTTTCTGTTGTGAAGAAAGTGATCCCAGTGGCACGAACAGGATATCAAACCAGGTTGTCATGAATACAGAAAATACCAGAAATAAAAGTAAGATAATATTCTGATATTTCTGCCAGTAAAGGGCAGCCTGAGGAATCCGTTCGTCAATAATATAATAAAGACACACGAACAAAAGCACAGAAGTACTGGAAAATACCATCTCATAAAAGCTTTCAATGAGTGAGATTTCTTTTATTCTATGTATATGGTTTAATTTACGGATCTGCTTTGGTGTCAGATTCTGTGTGCCTAGTTTATAATGCTTCTTAACTTTTGCTGTGATAAGAACGATTGTCAGAACCGCGATCAGGCAGAATAAGGAGACAAGCATAAAGCCTCCGGCATTCTTAAAGTTAAAATAGTGGATCAGATAGTATTGAATCATGTCATACGCCTTCTTTTTACAAAATTTAATAAGATAATTTGAGTGGCAAAAGTAAAATTTTGTTGCTCATTGATGAAAAACATTTCGTTGTCGATGTTTCCGGCAACGGATTTTTTCGTTTATCTATTGTAGCACTTTGAAAAAATATTGCAAATGAAGTAGAGGGAGAGTATAAGAGAATATATCAGAAATAAATCTCAATTAAAAATAAATAATAAAAGCGTTGACGATAGCATACCGACCGCCAATCTTTAGATATCAGATCTAATAGTTGGAGAATCAAGAAGCAGATAAAACGGGCTTCTTATGGGGTGGGAGAATCATCTCAAATTACGTTCAGATCATTCTCTGCATTATAATAAAGTATAGCACAAAGGCACATGAAAAGAAGAAATTGCTAAGATTGTAAATTGCCATGCATTCGTAAGAAGCTGGTGACTGTTCAAAGGTAGGAATTTTCTGGAGATCAGCATTCCGCAACAGGAGTTTAAGCTGGAAATTGAATAAAGTTGTAGAAAAAAACAAAAAAATTGAAAAAGTACTTGCATTTAACAAAAATCCATGATATTATAAACAAGCATTAGAGATGCGGGTGTAGTTCAATGGTAGAACACCAGCCTTCCAAGCTGGATACGTGGGTTCGATTCCCATCACCCGCTT
>NZ_CAKRAH010000077.1 GCF_934294775.1 uncultured Dorea sp. | reverse complement strand
TGGCGGGATAGCTCAGTTGGCTAGAGCACACGGTTCATACCCGTGGTGTCGCTGGTTCAAATCCAGTTCCCGCTATTTTTATTTTAAATATAAATGTTTACATAGTGAAAAATAATATGATACCCCTTAGGCAGGAGAGAAAAATCCCAAACTGCTTAAGGGGTATTTTGCATTCCAAGTTATAAAAACATCATGAAATCTTTCATGGCAAAGTATACAAGAAAAGCGAAATCGTCTATAATACATTACATATGATGTCAGTGAAGGTACAGAGCAATCTATGGCATCAGGTCAGGAACAAAATATCTTTTGATCCTAATCGATAACGTATGTTAAGAAACAGGAGGAAACATAATATGGTACCAAGAAGTAGTTTGCTGATCCGTATATTAGCGGGCGGCTATATCACATATCTGGGAGGAAAACTTCTGATCAGTTCGATCAAAGAACGGCCGGAGAATTACATATTGTATGTGGCAGCGGGAATCGTATTTATCATTATCGGTCTGATCTGGCTTGTGAGATCTGGAACCAAGCTTGTGAAGAAAGAATATGAAGACGACAGCGTGATGGGGCAGCTGAATAAAGAAGAGGATGAAGACGGCCAGACAGAGACAGAGGAGGCAGCAGGAGAAGAAGCAACAGAAGAAGCTGCAGTATCAGAAGAAACCGATGAAATTAAAAAAGAAAATGAATAATAGATATATTGCCGGCGGGCGGAATATTCGGAAAACAAAGAAACAGGAGGAACACATATGCGTGTAGGTATGGGATATGATGTGCACAAATTAACCGAAGGACGGGATCTGATCCTGGGAGGAGTAAAAATCCCTTATGAAAAAGGTCTGCTTGGTCATTCTGATGCGGATGTACTGTTACATGCGATTATGGATGCACTGCTTGGAGCAGCGGCACTGGGAGATATCGGAAAACATTTCCCAGATACAGATCCTGCGTACAAAGGAGCATCCAGTATCAGGCTTTTAGAGCATGTAGGAAAGCTGATCGATGAAAAACTCTATGTAATTGGTAACATTGATGCCACGATCATTGCGCAGAGACCAAAGATGGCTCCACATATCGAACAAATGCGTGCCAATGTCGCAGAGGCACTTCACATTGATATTGATCAGGTGAATATCAAGGCAACGACAGAAGAAGGACTTGGATTTACAGGAACAGGAGAAGGGATTTCATCCCAGGCGATTGCAAGCCTGGATACCATTGCAAATTACAGCTACAGAGTCGGACCATCAGAAGGCGGATGCGCAGGATGTGGAGGCTGTATGAAAGCGTTTTCAAATGAGGAATAAAGGCGGAAAATGGCTCAAACCATGGAGTGTGTCTGAAAAAAGCTTTCTGCAAGCTCAGAGGCACTCTGAAAAGTGAATTAGGAGAGATGCATAAAAATGAAAATAAAAAAACTGGAAGCAGAAGAAAGACAGAACACAAGAGCATTATATGAAGAAGTGTTTTCTGAAGACAGTAAAAGCTTTGTAGATTACTATTATGAAGAAAAGGTAAAAGACAATCAGATCTACACAGTGGAAGAAGATGGCGGCATCAGGGCGATGCTTCATCTGAATCCATATGAACTTGTGGTAAATGGAAGTAAAAAAGAGGTGAACTATATCGTAGCCGTTGCAACGCAGGAAAGCTATCGTAAGCGTGGCTATATGGCGGCGCTTCTGAAACAGTCGCTGCACGATATGTACCTGGCAGGAGAGACATTTACTTTTTTGATGCCGGCATCGGAGAGTATCTATCTGCCATTTGATTTCCGGACGGTATGGGAGCAGGAAAGACCGTATTATGATCAGGAAGATGCTGTGGAAAACGGTATTGTAGTTACTGATGGAACACAGGACGATGCAGAGGATATGGCATCTTATATGGGCAGAAAACTTGCAGAGACGAAGCAGGTATATGCATTCCGGGATGCGGCATATTATAAACGTCTTATAAAGGAATATGCAAGTGATGGCGGGAGACTTAAGGTTTACCGCAAAGACGGACAGATCGTAGATATAAAGATAGCTGCAGAGACAGAAGAAGTGGATGGTGGAAAACCAAAGATTATGATCCGTGTAATAGACGTAAGAAGAATGCTGATGTCACTGCGTTTAAAGACATTTATGGGAACGTGTTTTGAGGTTACAGATCCGTTGATAGAGGAAAATAACCGGTGCCTTATGATCACAGGAACCGAATTTTCCGGATTGATGTTGATGGATGGAAAGCCGGAAAACAGCGAAGGAATCATTCCGGTTGCAGTACTTGGAGAATTTGTATTTGGCAAAATAACGGCAGAAGAACTTATGGAGAGACCAGATGTTACGATGTCAGAGCGTATGAAAGAAGAGCTGGACAAGATTATTCCATTATCTGAAATCTATCTGAATGAAACGGTATAAGAAGAAAGGAGAGTTGTTATTGCTGGCACTAAACGGGAACAGTAGTGACAACTCTTTCGTTTTTCTTTAGATTTTACTGTAGCCTTCCTTAAGAATTTGCAGATAAGATTAAGACTATAAAAATGAAACAACGGGAAACGAGAAAGAGGAGAATTATGAATAAGACGGAGATGAATCACGTACTGATTGTAGAAGACGATAAGGAAATCAGGGAAGGTGTAGAGATATACCTGAAAAGCCAGGGATATGAAGTGTACCAGGCAGCAGACGGAGTGGAAGGTCTGGAAGTGATTGAAAAAGAAGAAATCCATCTGGCGATCGTAGATATCATGATGCCAAGAATGGATGGAATCTCAATGGTTGCAAAACTAAGAGAAAAATATGATTTTCCGGTGATCTTCCTGTCAGCAAAATCCGAAGAAGTGGATAAGATACTGGGACTGAATATCGGAGCAGATGATTATGTGACAAAGCCATTTACACCAATGGAACTTCTGGCAAGAGTGAATTCGCAGCTCAGACGTTACCGTAGGTTTATGAAAAAGCTTGGTGGCCAGGAGGAAAATGCAAGGGTACATACAATCGGCGGACTAGAGATCAATGAAGACAATGTAGAAGTCAGCGTTGACGGCGAACCGGTGAAGGTGACACCGATCGAGTATAAGATATTACTGTTGCTGATGAAGAATCCGGGCAGGGTGTTTTCGGCGGATGAGATCTATGAACGTGTCTGGAATGAACGCGCGGTGAATACTGATACGATTATGGTTCATGTGCGGAACATCAGGGAAAAGATAGAAGTGAATCCAAAAGAACCAAAATATTTGAAGGTGGTGTGGGGCGTTGGATACAAAATCGAAAAACAGGCATAAACTTGGAATCATTCTGACGATTGCAGCGATCATTATTCCGACGCTTGTAATTCTTGGAAATTACAAGATGATCTATGACAAAGCCGTTAATGAAGCAAAAAAGACGTATAAAACTTCGCTTTCGGATCAGAACTTTCTTGGAAGTTTTCTGGAAACCAGTTATATTCTGTATAATCAGGAAATCTCAGAAAAAACAGGTGAACCAAAGATGTCAAAAGAGGATCTGGAAGAAGATGCAGAAGTCTGGATGGATGACTATGAGGCATTGTACCCGTATCTGGATTACCGGATTGAAGATGCTTCGGGAAAAGTGATAGGAAGAAGTACGGCGAATGCAGGAAAGGGTCTGACGGATGACAAATTTGAAAATTATGCATTTGGCATGGCAATTACATATGATGAACGCGGGAAAGCGGATGTCAAGATTATAAAGGGGGATGAAAAAGCAGCGCAGAGTATTGCACTCAGAGCTTTGATTGACAACTGGGATGATTCCATGATGGATGATACTTATGGAAGTGTTAAGACACCGAAGGAACGTACATATATCTATGGAATGACAAGGAAGAATATCGAGCAATATCTGAATCAATGGTACTGGTACGGTGACGAGGCACCGAATGATGCATGGTATATGATGCTGATCAGTATGGCAGTCGTATGTGTCTGTGCATGGATATTTGTACAGATAGAATCGCTGGGAATTGACAAGATGAAGATTTTCAGCCAGCCGGTGGAGATCGTTCTTGTGATTGTGGATATGATGCTGGTGGTTATGGATAACCGGCTGAACTGGATCGTTACACGGACAAAGGGGCTGATGCAGTTTTACGACATTTTAATCTGGCTATGTGTATTTGCAATCACATACTGGGCGGCGGCTTCGATTGGACAGGTATTCCGGATGGGGCTTAAGAGATATGTAAAAGAACGGTCATTGATCGTTGCATCATGGAAATATATAAAACCGGCATTGTGCTATCTGAAAGATAAGATCGGAGCCGGACTTCGTAAAATATATCATGGACTGACCAATATTGATTTTACGGATAAATCCAGCAGGGCAATTTTAAGAATTGTTGTCATTAATTTTATTATACTGGCAGTTACGAGCCTTTGGGTATATGGCGTTATGGCAATGATTGTATATTCGGTTATTCTGTTCTTTGTGTTGAAAAAATATTTTGATGATCTGAAGAAAAAATATAACTATCTGCTGCAGGCTACCAATGAGTTTGCTAATGGGAACCTGGATGTAGAGATTGAAGAAAATCTAGGCGTGTTTGAACCATTTAAAGAAGAGATGGCGAAGATCCAGAAGGGCTTCAAAAAGGCAGTAGACGAAGAAGTAAAGAGCCAGCACATGAAGACAGAACTGATTACAAATGTATCGCACGACCTGAAGACACCTCTGACGGCGATCATTACATATGTGAATCTGTTGAAAATCGAAAAAGATCCGGAACGGCAGAAGGAATATATCGATGTACTTGACCGGAAGTCGCTGCGGCTGAAAGCATTGATTGAGGATCTGTTTGAGATCAGTAAGGCAAGCAGTAATACGGTAACGCTGAATATTGCGGATATTGATATTGTAAATCTGTTCAAACAGGTAAAATTGGAAATGGATGAGAAGATTCAGGAGGCGAATCTGGAATTCAAGATGGATATACCGGAAGAAAAAGTGATCGTGGCACTGGATGGACAGAAAACCTATCGTATCTTTGAGAATCTGATTGGAAATGCTGCAAAGTATTCGATGCCTCATACAAGGGTATATGTAAGAATTGCAGTAGAAGGCGATGAAGCAGTTGTGCAGATGAAGAATGTATCGGCAACGGAGCTTAATTTTAACCCGGAAGAGATTACGGAGCGGTTTGTAAGGGGTGATCTGTCGAGAAATACCGAAGGTTCGGGACTAGGACTTGCAATTGTAAAAAGCTTTACAGAGATTCAAAAAGGTAAGTTCTGGATCGAGACAGAGGCGGATCTGTTTAAAGCAGAGATTCGGTGGAAAATTGTTGACAAAAAAGAGGATATCGCATAATATATAATCTATATGAGAAAGACTTTGAACGGAAAGAGTAGCAAAGCATAACTGGTCGAAAGAGAGAGACTGTCACCGGCTGAAAGCAGTCTTGGACAAAGCGTTTTGTGAAGTGCGTCCGGGAGTTGATCTGGTGAAAAAGATGAAGCATGCATCATAGCCGGATACGGATTACACACGTTACGTGTATTAAGGGAAAGATGTATCAGAAGTATGATGGAAAATCACAGACAAAAATCATCATAGAAAAATCATAGATAAAAAGATCTGGATCAGACATATGCAATGGAAACGATACATTTTTTAAAAGAGTGGAACCGCGGATATACTTCGTCTCTTGCATATGCGAGAGACGGAGTTTTTTGTTACTATGCATTGTTAAGAAACTGCCAGGAGATATAGGAAAAGCTTATATAGAGAAAGTTTTCGGCAGTTCAGAGGTACATTTTTGTTCTACGTTGGAAACTTATAAAAAAGGAGAGATCATAGATGGGCATAATATCTTATGTCAACGAGGAAATTCAGGTAATCAGGGAAAGAGACCCGGCAATCAAATCGAATATGGAGGTGTTCCTGTATTCAAGTTTTAAAGCAATCCTGCATTACAGGATTGCACATAAGCTGTACCTGAAAAAGCATTACTTTCTGGCCCGCTGGGTATCTCAGAGAGCAGCAAGGAAAACCGGAATAGAGATTCATCCGGGGGCAACGATAGGAAAAGGATTATTTATTGACCATGGAAGCGGGGTTATTATAGGTGAGACCGCTGAACTGGGAGATAATATTACCCTGTATCAGGGTGTGACACTTGGAGGAACCGGAAAAGAACAGGGAAAAAGACATCCAACGTTAAAGGATAACGTCATGGTCAGTGCAGGTGCAAAAGTCCTGGGTTCATTTACAATCGGGGAAAATTCCAAGATTGGCGCGGGATCCGTAGTGTTAAAAGAAGTGCCGCCGAACTGTACCGTAGTCGGAGTGCCGGGCAGAATAGTCAAGATGAATGACGAGAAGATGCCAAGACTTGATATGGATCAGGTACATTTGCCAGACCCAATCTCAAATGATATCAGAGAACTGCAGGCAGATAACTTAAGAATGCACAGACAGATCCAGGAGATGGAAAAACGTATGCAGTGCCTGAAGAATAATCCGATACCAGAAGAAAAAGAGGAGGATATATTAGAAAATGAAGATTTTTAATACAATGACAAAGAAAAAAGAAGAATTCGTACCTTTGGAAGAAGGAAAGGTAAAGATGTATGTATGCGGACCAACCGTATATAACTTCATCCATATTGGAAATGCAAGACCGATGATCGTCTTTGATACAGTCAGAAGATACTTTGAATACAAAGGATATGATGTGAATTACGTATCGAACTTCACTGATGTAGACGATAAGATCATCAAAAAAGCCATCGAAGAAGGCGTGACAGCAGATGAGATTTCCAAACGTTACATTGCAGAATGCAAGAAAGATATGGATGGCATGAACATTAAGCCGGCCACAAAGAATCCACTTGCAACAGAAGAAATCTGCGGTATGGTAGACATGATCCAGACACTGATCGATAAAGGATACGCGTATGAAAAGAATGGTACCGTATATTACAGCACCAGAAAGTTCAAAGATTACGGAAAGCTTTCCCATAAGAACCTGGATGATCTGCGTTCCGGAGAGCGTTCTCTTCTGGTATCCGGAGAAGATGAAAAAGAAGATCCACTGGACTTTGTACTCTGGAAACCAAAGAAAGAGGGAGAACCTGCATGGGAATCACCATGGAGCGAGGGACGTCCGGGATGGCACATCGAGTGTTCTGAGATGTCTAAAAAATACCTCGGAGAACAGATCGACATTCATGCCGGAGGAGAAGACCTTGTATTTCCACATCATGAAAATGAGATCGCACAGAGTGAAGCTGCCAATGGAAAAGAATTCGCAAAATACTGGATGCACAATGCATTCCTGAACATTGATAACCGTAAAATGAGTAAATCACTTGGAAACTTCCGTACAGTACGTGAGATCAGTGAACAGTATGACCTTCAGGTGCTTCGTTTCTTCATGCTGAGCGCACACTACAGAAGTCCGCTGAATTTCAGCGCAGATCTGATGGAAGCATCAAAGAATGGTCTGGAGCGTATCGTGAATGCAGCAGATAACCTGAAATTCCTTGTGGGAAATGCAAAGGCAGAAGCAATCACAGAAGCTGAAACAGAAAATTTTGCCAAGACAGCAGAGTTTGTAGATGGATTTGAAAAAGCGATGGATGATGACTTTAATACAGCAGATGCAGTTGCAGCCATCTTCGACCTTGTAAAATTCACAAATACAACCGTGAACGAAGAAAGCTCAAAAGAATATCTTCAGAAATTATTCGATCTTCTCGTAAAACTTACAGGCGTTCTGGGACTGATCGTTGATAAGAAAGAAGACATTCTTGATGAAGAAATTGAAAAACTGATCGAAGAGCGTCAGGCAGCACGTAAAGCAAAAGACTTTGCAAGAGCAGATGCAATCCGTGATGAACTGTTAGAGAAAGGTATCATCTTAAAAGATACCAGAGAAGGAGTACAATGGAAAAGAGCGTAGAGTGGGAATTTGACACTTATATGCAGGAGATTTTCCAGATGAAAGAGGTGGATATCAAAGAATATTCACCTCTTACTTTGGCATATATCGGAGACTGCATTTATGATCTGATCATCAAGTCCCTGGTGATCAACGAGGGAAACCGTCAGGTACAAAAGCTTCATCAGAAGACAAGTTCGTATGTACAGGCATCTGCACAGTCAAAGATGATGCGCACGATGCAGGAACACCTGACAGAAGAAGAGCATGCAATCTATAAAAGAGGGCGTAATGCTAAAAGCGTATCACCGGCAAAAAACCAGTCGATCACGGACTACAGACGTGCAACCGGATTTGAAGCACTTCTTGGATACCTGTATCTGAAAAAAGAGTGGAAAAGAATGCTGGAACTGGTTAAAATAGGACTGGACAGTATCAAAGAACAATAAGGAGTGTCAATATGAGTCACGATAAGAAAGTAAATGAAAGTATTATAGAAGGAAGAAATGCAGTCATGGAAGCATTTCGTTCCGGAAAACCAGTAGATAAACTGTATGTATTAGATGGATGCCAGGACGGAGCTGTAAGATCCATCATCCGTGAGGCAAGAAAGCACGATACAATCTTGAACTTTGTGGAAAAAGACCGCCTGAACCAGTTATCAGAAACTGGAAAACACCAGGGCGTGATCGCAAGTGTGGCAGCATATGAGTATGCGGAAGTAGAAGATATGTTAAAACTTGCAGAAGAAAAAGGGGAAGATCCGTTCCTGATCATTCTGGATAACATTGAAGATCCTCATAACCTTGGGGCAATCATCCGTACGGCAAACCAGGCAGGAGCTCATGGTGTGATCATTCCAAAAAGAAGAGCAGTCGGACTTACCGCAACGGTTGCAAGAACTTCTGCAGGAGCACTGAATTATACACCGGTTGCAAAAGTAACCAATCTGGTAAAGACGATGGAAGACTTAAAGAAAAATGGACTCTGGTTCGTATGTGCCGATATGGACGGAGATGTGATGTATGATGTGAACATGAAAGGGCCAATCGGTCTTGTGATCGGCAATGAAGGAGAAGGCGTAGGACGTCTTGTAAAAGATACCTGTGACTTTACAGCAAGAATCCCGATGAAGGGAGATATTGATTCCCTGAATGCTTCCGTGGCAGCAGGTGTACTTGCATATGAAATCGTAAGACAGCGTATGCAGTAAATAAAATAAATCACAAATCAGTATAAAATAAATAAGATCTGCCGTCACGCAGATGCAACTGGAAAAAAGTAAGTATCGAAAGAGTGGCTTGAAGGAGAAAAACATGACAGAATATAAACAGATGACAGACGAACAGCTGATCCGGAAACTCCGGGAAGGAGAGACCGGTATCATCGACTATCTGATGGAAAAATATAAGAATCTGGTCCGTAAAGAAGCCAATGCCATGTATCTGCTCGGCGGTGAAACGGACGATCTGATACAGGAAGGGATGATCGGTCTGTTTAAAGCTGTGCAGGATTATGACCTGGATCAGGAAGCATCGTTTTTCAGCTTCGCAAGACTCTGCGTGACGAGACAGTTATATTCTGCTATCGAAGCATCAAAAAGAAAAAAGCATAGCCCGTTAAACAGCTATATATCATTATATGAAAAAGAAGATGGCCAGGGCTCACTGATCGATACGATGGAGGCCGAACAGGAGACCAATCCGGAAGAACTGATGGTGAGCCAGGAAAGGGCCAGAAGAATAGAAGAAAATCTGGAGCAGGAACTGAGTGACCTTGAAAAACGGGTCCTCTACCTGCATCTTCTGGGAACCGATTATAAGAAAATCGCAGATCTTCTGGACCGCAGTCCGAAGACTGTAGATAATGCATTGCAGCGGATTAAGGGAAAGACGCAGAAGATTCTGGAAAAAGAGAATAAAAATATAAGATAATATAAGATGAGGATTGCAAAAACACATAGTAATGGAGCAATCCAGGTATAGTATAAGATGAAAAATAATACAAAAATATGAAATACAGGTTGACAACCAGTGCATGTTTATTGTAATATATCACTGTTACATATCACTTATGCATGCTGCCTTGGCTCAGTCGGTAGAGCGTCGCCTTGGTAAGGCGGAGGTCGGCGGTTCGATTCCGCTAGGCAGCTTA
>NZ_CAKRAH010000076.1 GCF_934294775.1 uncultured Dorea sp. | reverse complement strand
ACATTGGTCTACAATCATTCCTCTGGCATTACAGAATTGACGTAAAAACGATACTTGATTCTGTAAATCATCCTTTTTCTGATGTGCTTTCAAAATTTTCCACTTTATATTGAATATAAATTACTTATTTGTGCGAGTACAGATAAAAGTATATCCTGTTTTTTCTGTTCATTCAAGAATTGCCTTCTATCCATATCAAAAACTTATAATCAAGATGCAAAATTGCTATTTTACGTATATTTCCTATTGTGATATCCTACAGTTGGTTAAAAAATTAACACAAGGTTTTAAAGTTTTTATGAAAGAGGTATGAATATGGAAGACACAAAAACATGTCTTGAGAAACAGCCATTGTCTCAGGAAATGCTTGAAAAGATGAATGCCTACTGGCGTGCTGCCAACTATCTGTCAGCCGGTCAGTTATATCTTCTTGACAATCCACTCTTAAAAGAGCCACTTACTATGGATCAGATCAAGAAGAAAATCGTTGGACACTGGGGTACTGTTCCTGGACAGAACTTCGTATATGTACACTGCAACCGTGAAATCAAACGTTATGATCTGGATATGATCTTATTATCAGGTCCTGGACACGGCGGTAACTTCTTAATTGCCAATACATATCTGGAAGGTTCTTACAGCGAAGTATATCCGAACATCAGCCAGGATGAAGAAGGTATGAAGAAGATGTTCAAACAGTTCTCCTTCCCATGCGGAGTTCCGAGTCACTGTGCACCAGAGACACCGGGATCTATCAACGAAGGCGGAGAGCTTGGATACTCTATCGCCCATGCATTTGGTGCTGTATTCGACAACCCGGATCTAATCGCAACTGTTGTTGTCGGTGACGGTGAAGCTGAGACCGGACCGTTAGCTACCTCATGGCAGTCTAACAAGTTCCTGAACCCTGTTACAGACGGTGCTGTACTTCCAATTCTTCATTTAAATGGATATAAGATCAGTAACCCTACGATCTTCTCCCGTATTTCTCACGAAGAAATCGAGAACTTCTTCAAAGGATGCGGATGGAAACCTTACTTCGTAGAAGGTGACGATCCGATGACAATGCACAAGAAGATGGCAGAGACAATGGATACTGTTATCGAAGAGATCAAAGCTATCCAGAAAAATGCACGTGAGAACAATGATCCAGAACGTCCAATGTGGCCAATGATCGTTCTTCGTACACCAAAGGGCTGGACCGGACCAAAGGTTGTAGACGGTCAGCAGATTGAAGGATCTTTCCGTGCACACCAGGTACCACTTACTATGGAAAGTCCGGAACATCTGGAACTGTTAAAAGAGTGGCTGGAAAGCTATCATCCGGAAGAACTCTTCGACGAAAACGGACGCCTGATCCCAGAGCTTGCAGAACTTGCACCTAAGGGAGACAAACGTCTCGGCGCAAACCCACATGCAAATGGTGGATTATTATTAAAAGACTTAAGACTTCCTGACTTCCGTTCTTACGGAATCGAAGTTGAACCTGGTAAGACAAAGGCTCAGGATATGATCGAGCTTGGCGGATATATCCGTGATATCTTCGAACTGAACGAAGAGAACAAGAACTTCCGTATCTTCGGACCTGATGAAAGTATGTCTAACCGTTTATACAAAGTATTCGAGACACAGAACCGTGACTGGAATGCAGGACTTCTTGACACAGACGACTGTCTGGCAAGAAACGGACGTATCATGGACGGTATGTTAAGTGAGCATATGTGCGAAGGATGGCTGGAAGGTTATCTGTTAACAGGACGTCATGGATTCTTTGCAAGTTACGAAGCATTCATCCGTATCGTTGACTCTATGGCAGCCCAGCATGCAAAATGGTTAAAGGTATGCAACCAGCTTTCATGGAGACAGCCGATTGCTTCTCTTAACTTCATCCTGACATCCAATGTATGGCAGCAGGATCACAACGGATTCACACATCAGGACCCAGGATTCCTGGATCACATTGCTAATAAGAAGGCAGATGTTGTCCGCATGTATCTCCCACCGGATACAAACTGCTTACTCTCTTGCTTCGATCACTGTATCAAGAGCAAGAACTACGTCAATGCGATCGTAGCATCGAAACACCCAAGCTGCCAGTGGTTATCTATGGAACAGGCTGTTAAGCACTGTACACAGGGTATCGGTATCTGGGAGTGGGCTAGTAACGACTGCGGTGAAGAACCGGATATTGTTATGGCTTGCTGCGGTGACACACCTACACTTGAGACAATGGCTGCTGTTACAATCCTTCGTGATGAAATGCCAGAGCTTAAGATCCGTGTTGTTAACGTTGTCGACCTGTTCAAGATGGAATCTGACCACAAACATCCTCACGGATTAAGTGATGCAGAATATGATGCAATCTTTACAAAAGATAAACCAATCATCTTCGCATTCCATGGATATCCGACACTGATCCATGAGCTTACATATGAGCGTAACAACCACAACATCTCTGTTCATGGATATCAGGAAGAAGGAACGATCACTACACCATTCGATATGCGTGTACAGAACCAGATCGACCGTTTCAACCTGGTAAAAGATGCTATCATGCACCTGCCACAGCTTGGCAACAAGGGATCATTCCTGATTCAGAAGATGAACGACAAGCTGGTAGAGCACAAACAGTATATTGCCGAATATGGACAGGATCTCGAAGAGATCAGAAACTGGGAGTGGCATAAATAATAATTCCAATTAATTAGTTTGTTTTCAATAAAAAAGCCGGGAAGCTTACATATTTTACTCCAATTCGATACCTTTATCAGATCATGATCGATCATCCGAATTCTTGTAAGCTTCCCGGCTTTTTTCTTACGCTTTTTTCCTGATTCTTTCTATTGTGATTCTTCTTCTGAAAAAAGCTTTCTGTACTTTTTATTTTAGTAGTCCGTATAGGACATCTCCCTTTCTTTCAGAAACTTCTGAAATTCTTTCGCCGCAATACTCTGCGGATATTCCATATCGTAGATTAATATGATATTACGTTCCGGTAGTTTTTCTTTCACTTTGATCTCAAACACCTGCCCGGATTCCAGCTGTGAATCGGCAAATTCTGCCGGGATGAATCCAAGCCCCAGATTATGTCTTACCGCCGGAAGGATCATATCCGTCGTCGCAAGCTCCATATCCGGCGCAAATGTCAGACCGTTCTTTTCAAAGTATTCATTTAAAAAGCGGCGCGTAATCGTCTCTGCAGTCAGACTGATCCATGGATATGACACCAGTTCCTTAAGCGACAATTCCTCTTTTCCCGTTTTCAATTCTTCAAACCGCTTTCCGGCGATCAGTATATCCCTGTATTTTCTCAATATCTTCATACGAAGCGGCTTCGCCACCTGTAGATTCGCCGATACAAATGCAAGGTCTACTTTTCCTTCCTTTACCGCATTGACGGATTCTGTCGTACTGTTATTCAGGATCTTGAATCTTACATTCGGATACAGACTGTTGAATTCTTCCATCGCCTGAAAGAGATAACAATGAAGCGCAGTCTCCGTGGCACTGATATAGATCGTACCATTTTCCAGCGAAATGAGATTGCTCAGGTCATTTTCCCCTTTGAAAAACTGGGCACACCCGGCCGCCACGTAACCATAGAATGTTCTCCCTTCCGGAGTCAGTTTCATACCGGTCTTGCTTCTGGTAAATAACCGGCATCCCAGTTCATTCTCCAGCTTGTGAATGGTACGTGTGACCGCCGGCTGGCTGGTCTTTAGTGCTGTCGCTGCTTTTGTAAGATTTTCATACTTTGCTACATAATAAAATATTTTATAATATTCGAAATTAGAGTTCATCTTCTGTCTGCTCCCTTCTGCTGCCTTTATATTATTTAGAACTTCTCCATCTCTCTAATAATCACCTTATAAAATTCCTCATCACTTCCGTTTTTACGCACATCATTCATCACAAGCCCGTCTTTTAAAAATATAACTCTTTTGCATCTGCTTGCCATCTGCGGATCATGCGTAACCATCAGGATTGTCTTTCCAAGCTTCTCATTAATCTTCTGAAATTCATCCGCCACGACCTTTCCCGATTTCGAATCAAGATTTCCCGTCGGCTCATCTGCAAATATGATGCTCGGATTATTGATCAGCGCCCGGCAGATAGCCACTCTCTGTCTTTCGCCGCCGGATAATTCGTACGGACTTTTATCTTCCAGCTGATCTATCCCGAACTGCTTCTCCAGCGACTCTGCTTTTTCTTCGCATTCTTTCTGCTCTATCTTATCTAACAATACCGGGAGCATGATATTTTCCTTTACCGACAGACTGTCCAGCAGATTAAAATCCTGGAATACGAATCCAATCTTCCTGCGTCTGATATCCGTAAGCTCCTCCCGCCACAGTTCATTACTATTCACACCATCAAAGATCACATCCCCGTCCGTCTGCTGATCCATGAACCCCAGAATCTTCAGAAGCGTCGTCTTACCACAGCCGGATTTTCCCATGATGCCGACATAATCGCCCTGCTCTACATCGAAGTTAATCCCCCGTAATACAGAGATCGCATCCTCATCTTCAATCTCCCCGCCGGCTTTTGGAAATTTTTTGATCAGATTATTTACCTTTAAGATTTCTTTCATGCTTTCCTTCCACCTTTCTGATTGTATGCCACTCAATCACTTTTACACCAATCCCCTGCAGCACCAGATAGATTCCGGTTAATATCAGAAGATATTTCGCATATTTTCCACAATCTGCTCCGGTATATTGACGCATCTTCCACATTTCGGCAGTCAATACCGGCACCGTGACCAGAAGTACGGCCACTGGAACCCAGAAAAATATCCTGGTCTCTGTGCGTATCACCTGTATCCGTTCCTTCGTTCTCATACCAATACAGGTCAGGAACTCATTCCTGCGCTTCTTGTCCTTCATCTCAGATTCATATTTCAGATAAATCACCAGAATACTTCCAAGAAGAAATGCACCCATGATAAATATGTCCACAACCGTCGTCATAAAGCGTTCGCTCTTCATCTGCTCTATCGAAGTACGTTTTGCATAACAGGATAATACATCCTGGTCAAATTTTTCGTCTACTTCATGTGCCTTGCGGAATGCCTGAAGGTCTTTTTCAACTGCTTCATAATCTGCATTTTTCACATTCAATAACACCAGTCTGGTCGGCCAGTGATGGATGCCGACGCCTTCGACGGCTTCTTCTTTTTGTACCGGATCTCCCGTGATCCAGTTATATTTCTTCCAGTCATCCTGTACATTTTCAAAATATTCATCTGAAAATACAACCAGATTCTCTTCGCTTCCCTGGCGGAATGCACCGGTCAATACATCAATCGTTTCTCCTGTTACTGTCCGTTTGGGGTAAAGTTTTTCCCGGTCCAGATACCAGTAACTTTGCAATGGCTGTCCGATATGCAGATACGGATTCTTCCTGCTGTTCATATAATCCAGCGGATGTGCTTTGACACTCTTCGCCTGCTGGTAAATGATATAGACATCCTTCCCATCTGCCGACAAATCCAGATTCTCAGCTTTCTTTCCTGCCGCCGCGCATAACTTCTTATATGTACTTTCAGAGATTCCGATATGCTGCCCCTGCGGCATAATGACCTTCCGGATATCATCCATCTTTTCCGAATTATCCACATTCGTTACACGGACCATCGGATATTCCTGCAGCTTTATATCGTACGTTTCCTTCAACTGATTCCAGAACGTCTCATCTTCTTCTGTCGCCATACATACAAAATCATATGGGAATAATGTCTCCGGCTTTTCTGCTATCTTTGCAGAAATCATACCTTTGCCAAATACAAACAATACCAGTACCGGTATAATACTGATCACATATGCATACCGGAATGTGCTTTTGAAACGGTAATAAAATGTATTATAAGGCATCAGCTTTTCATAATACGTCCGCTTATTCTTACGAAGCTTCAGAAACAGCGCGAATCCAAACTTCTCCACCAGATAGATTCCGGCAAATAATAACAGGATAATCTTGATTCCTTCTGCTTTCGTCCGCATTCCAAACTGCCAGAGTGCTATAAGTGTCAGGATAATTCCAACTGCCAGCCACAACGGAACCCTTTTTTCTGGCATCTTCTCTTTTTCTACATCCCCAAGCTGAATCTTGCGAAGCTCCCTGTACAGGAAGAAATCCCGGATGATCATCAGACCGATCACAGATATGCCGATCAATATCAAACTTGCAATCAGATAGGAAAATGCCGTAACCTTCGCGGGTTCCTCCCCCATCCCTGATTTTGATAAGAAAATTCTTCGAAGGATGAATAAAATCACTCCACCGATACATCCACCGCCAACCAGCATACCCACGATCCCCGCTCCGATCTCCGCACCAAGCAGGGCATACAGCGTTGATTTGCGCATTCCCATACTGGTAAATATACTGTAATTCCTCATTCTTTTCCGGAAATATGAAAGCAGATTCGCAATCATCAACATCAGTGATGCGATCAGACTCACGATCAAAAATTCCAGTAAAATGGCAGTAATCCCATGTCCTGTCAGGATATTTCCTTCTTTGTTAAACGGTGCCAGCATCTGCGCCATTCCAACTCCTGCAAAGATCAGGCCTGCCGGAAGCAGGTTCATACCTGCATACACGATAAAATCTTTCTTTGATTTCTTAAAATTCTTCCAGATCACACGGTAGAATCCTTCCGGATATTTCCCATGAAAGCCCAGACGCCGTTCCTTTTCTTCTTTATAAGCTTTTTCCTTCGCTTTGACTGCTTCCTGCATTTCCTTCTGTTCTTCCCAGGAATCCAGCGCTTTCGCTGCTATCAGGTTAATCACCAACAGCATCACCATAACAAATGGATACACCTGCGATACCGGATCTGTAAACACCGCGCCATCTGCTCCCAGATAGGAAATCATACATCCGGCGATCAAAGCTATCACATCCGGCATTAATTTGTGCCTGTTCTTCAGTGAAAAGAACAGGTTCACCAGCCCCAGCAGCTGTATCAATAATACCAATACCAGCTCAGCCACAAACAATATCAATACCTGCACTACCATCTGGTTATCCAGTCCTTCCAGTGCCCCCAATGGCTTCAGGCTGCTCTTCACATACCCAAGTCCTTTTCCTGATCTAAGCATCTTTATCAGATACCACGGCACATTACACTTCCACGTTCCCAGATTCATCCACGGGAACAGAAGGACTGCCTGAAGCACTATCTGCATGATTATTGAAAAATATTGCAGCCGTTTTTTTCCTTTGCTCATTCCCCACACCTCACAATCTTTTTTATTTGCATATTCTGCTCTCTGACCTATAAGTATATAGTAAATCGCTGGATATGTTTTTTCAAACAATTTATTTTTTATAACACAGCAGCTTTATTTTCATTTCTGACACCACCTCATCTTCCCATCTATTATCTTTATTACACCAAAATTCCATATCAAATATTATACCCTGATTTAATTTATAAATAATAGCTTTGGCGTGAACGTATCATATTCCGGCATGAACGTACCAAAATCTAAAACAGGCGACTTATATCTTCTCCTTCACATTTTGTGCATACAGAGAACCTGTCACTGGCAGCTTCGCTTACATACCATGGTATAAAAAAACAGCTACATTTCTGCAACTGCTTTCATCCATTTTATTCTTTTATAATCTCTATTTCCTGCACAACTTCTGTATCTGTAATATCCATATTATGTATAATTTCATGCTTCTTTATCATCTCTTCCGCCCAATACAATCCCATACCATGATTTTCCCCTTTTGTCGTATATCCCCGTTGCTGTATCAGTGCCAGTTCTGGTTTTTGCTTATAATTATTAGCTACAGAAAAGAGGCACCCCTGCTCTGTATTCATAGCAACAATGACGACATAGCCATTTTCCATATCCGTGGTTTCTTCAATTGCATTATCGATAAATATTCCAAGTATCCGAATGACATCATTCATATAACTACATTGAAAATCTAATTTCTCAGCTACCTGTACCTGCATCTGAACCTTCTGTGCGTATGCAGATAAGATTTTTTCGTATAAAAATCCTTTTAACTCTAGTGGATATACATATCTTAATTCTTTCCATGCTAGGTCCTGATCTTCACTGATCTTTTCTGTTGCATGTATGATTTCTGACAGATACACTGTCATTTCTTCTGTTTTTCCTTCTTTTAGAAAGCCAGTTAATCCAGATAAAATATTTTTGTAATCGTGCCGGAATGCACTTGTTTTTTCATTTAGCTGTTCCAGATTTTTTATATATGCTTCTAATATTTTTAACTGTTTTTCTTCTGCTTTCTGTTCTTCTTCCCTCTTTACAGTCTTAATACATACTACAAAAAGAATCGAACTTATCATCAGACAAATTGCAAATAGTATGATATTGAATCTTATCCCCTGAACAGAATAACCGATTTGTTCTCCCATAGATACATTTATTATGAATACAATCATAAAAAGTATCAAATTGATGAACAATCCTCTTGTTATCATTCCGGACGTTTCTTCTATTACTTTATCTCTTTTTCGTATCAGGCATTCTCTAATTATGTATAACACAATTCCCAGAAGCACCACATATCCCACTGAAAATTGTAACCAATACTTCTCCGACATCGTTAAAGCTGATACTTTTCCAATTTTGCTTACTACATATATTACAAGATTATTAAACGTAATATTCAATAAATATCCCACACATCCCAGACACAAGTTCCATATTTTTCTTTTTTTTATAAAAAATGCTAATATCAAGAATAAAATCGGTGCCATTATCAAGCCGACAATCTGTCCCAAACCAGTAATTGAACTCAATTCAACCATAACCATTATGTAAACCAATAATACAATATACTGATATTTCTTTATTTGATCTACGAGAAGTCCTGTAACACTCATTACTATAATAGTTGCTGATAACAAATCATATATGAACCGCATTTCTTATTCCCAGCCTTTCTGTTTCTTTACAGACTTTCTTCATTTCCCGCACCGATACTTCCACCTGATATCCACCGGTTAGATTCACTCTTCTGTTCTTCTTATCAACCGATAATATCATCCGCTTTTGCACAATGCAGGATTTATTTACGAACAGAAATTCTTCCATGTCTATCTGCCCGGCAATTTCTTTCAATGTCTGTCTTACCTGAATTTTCTTACATGCAATATTGATTTCTACCAGATGTGTACCCTTGACTGCCTGCACATATATGATATCTTCTATTGCGATGTTATATTTTCTGCCGCCTGAGCCAAACTGTATTTTCTTTTTCTCTGTTTCATTCTGATTCTGGCTAATCTTATAAAAGATCCGGTTTAAACGTTCTGTAACCGGGACTGTGTCTGCATTTTCCAGATAGTACTTTGGTTTTTTCACTATGTAATCCAATACATCCAGCTGGTATTCGAAAACCTTATATGCCAGATCATCTTTAGCGGTAATGAACACCAGATAATAATCATTATTCTTGTCTCTTAGCCGCCTTGCCAGTTCCAGTCCGTTCATGTCATATTCCGGCATCTGGATATCTATAATGAACAGGCTCTGTGAACCTTCAAACCGCTCTGTATCATCCAGTATATCCTGCGGATTCTGGTGTGCTGAGACAATTTCTGCCATTATGTTTGCAGATTTTATATATTCCTCTATGGTTCTTTTCCAGAATTCTAATTGTATCTTTTCGTCTTCACATATGTATATTTGAATCATGTTTTCCTCTGCTGACTTTTGTATTCTTTGAATATTATATCACATATTTGTAATAAATATCTATTTATTGTCTTCTATTATATATACACATAACTTGCAAAAAACTGTCGCTGTTTGACAAAATTTTTCATATTTATTTTTACTACATATCCCAAACCCGGATTTTGAAAAAAGCATCCAGCTTCCGCTAAATGCTTTTACATGCAATATTTATAATGAGGACTAATCCACCTTGCCACAACGGACAAAAAGCCCCGGAGTTCGCACCTCCGGGGCTTTTGCTGCGTTACTATGAACACATCTCTTCATTTTGCCTACTGGCATTATAGCATATGCAGTATTTTTTTCAATATACAAAAATATTTAAAAACTCAGCCCTTTCAAGATCCCTATGATACACCTCCGGGGTAAACACCTCAGCTTACACCCTCCTGTTTCATTCATCACCTCTTCCTCATTAGATACACACGGAATAAAAAGCAACCAGGTCTTTCAGTGCATTCGTAGTCATGGTTGGAGTTTCTTAAGTAAAAAATTTGACCGTTAGCTTACAAAAAATTATCTGTCTGAGACGAACGTCGAGTTATAATTTTTTGTAAGCTGCTTTTAGGTCAAATTTTTTGCTTTAGAAAGCTCCCCATGACGGAGTGGCACAGAAAGATCTGGTTGCTTTTTATTCAGGTTCGGCTATCCAACATGATGAATGAAACACCAACTATCCTTTCACCGCTCCAGCAGCAACTCCCTTAATAATATGCTTCTGGCAAGCCAGATAGAAGATTACAACCGGAATTACCGCAAGGATCAGCGCTGCCATAACAGCACCCATATCTACACGTCCATAACTTCCTTTCATATACTGGATTGCGATTGAGATCGTCTTATACTTATTCAGATCCAGTACCAGATACGGAAGCAGGAAGTCATTCCAGATCCACATTGTCTCCAGGATTCCTACGGAAATGTAAGTAGGCTTCATGATCGGAAGTACTACGGAGAAGAAGGTTCGAAGTGGTGTACATCCGTCGATCATTGCTGCTTCTTCAATCTCCAGTGGAATGGATTTTACAAATCCACAGAACATGAATACCGCAAGTCCCGCACCAAATCCCAGATAGATGATGATGATTCCCCAAGGTGTACGAAGACCGGTACGGTCAGCTACCAGCGATAAGGTGAACATAACCATCTGGAACGGAACAACCATGGAAAATACGCAGAGTAAATATAACAGTTTTGTAAACTTACTGTTTACTCTTGTAATATACCATGCACACATAGAAGTACATACAAGGATCACAAGTAC
>NZ_CAKRAH010000075.1 GCF_934294775.1 uncultured Dorea sp. | reverse complement strand
GGGGTGACAGGATTCGAACCTGCGACCTCCTGGTCCCAAACCAGGCGCTCTAGCCAAGCTGAGCCACACCCCGATGTGATGTTTTTCCGTGTCATTTTGTTGCATCTCCGTGACACAATATGTATTATATATGAGCGTCTTATAAATGTCAACAACTTTTTTCACATTTTTTTATATTTTTTTCAAATGTTTATTTTATAGCGAAAATTCAAGCTTTTTCGCATCCTCTTATCCATACAATGAAACAAAGACAATCAGCCGGCGCCTTCTCTCACCGGCCAATCTTCTTTTTATTCTGTCATGTACCTCTATACGTTTTTTACCTTTCCCTGTCCGTTATCCTTCCAGATACTTCTGCGTAATCTCAAGTTTTCTGTCCTCACTGATATTCATGACCATATAACTCGGCTTACGCCCAGGTTGTCTCGGATAACAGAGGCTGCCCGGATTCAATGTGATCAGATCTTCTTCTTTTTCGTAAAACGGCTTGTGTGTATGCCCATACATCGCAATATCCGCTCCACGGCCTCTTGCTTCTCTTTTTAATCGTTCCTCACCCATAGAGACATAATAACCATGCCCATGCGTCGTAAAGATATGGTAACCGCCTGCTATAAACTCTTCTTCTCCCGGAAGATCAGAGAAAAAGTCATTATTTCCTCTCACCATATGTACCGGACAGTCCGCAACAGCCGGGATATAATCCTCATCCCCTTCTACGTCTCCAAGATGAATCAGCATATCAAGCGGCTGTTCTTTTTCAATCACCCGGTCAAAGTTCTTATGAGATCCATGTGTATCACTAATGATCAAAATCTTCATACTTGTACCTTCATCTTATGCTTTATTTCTGTTCCAGAATTTTACGTATCTTTTTAAGCCCTTCCCCTCTGTGGCTTAATTCATTTTTCTTATCCGGCGCAAGTTCCGCACTGGTGCAGCCATATTCCGGCAGGAAAAATATCGGATCATAGCCAAATCCATTTTCCCCGGCAATCTCGTGCCCGATAATTCCCTCCATGGTTCCTCTTACGACCTCACAGGATCCGTCCGGCATTGCAGCTGCAATCGCACATACGAATCTTGCCGTGCGTTTTTCATCCGGCACACCTTCCAGGCGGTCTAAAAGTGCCTGATTCTTGATATCATAAGAAGTATCTTCTCCCATATATCTGGATGAATAGATTCCCGGTTCTTTATTAAGATAATCAATCTCCAATCCCGAATCATCCGCCAGCACAACTGCGTCTTTATATTCCGGCATCTGGCATGCGATCTTTGCGATCTCTGTCGCCTTTATCATCGCATTTTCTTCGAATGTCGATCCGTCTTCCACTACATCCGCTTTAATCCCTGCTTCTTTCTGTGATAAGATTTCTACTCCAAGATCACTCAAGATAGCTCTGATCTCTAACATCTTATGTTCATTTCCCGTTGCAAATATTATTTTCTTCATCGTTTTTCTGCTCCTATTTCTCTTCCGGACGTCTTGCCTTTGGCGGCTTTGGTCCTAAGAACTGGTAAAAATATGTTTTCAGCATACCATTATAAATCTTCCTGTTGCGGTCCGCTTTGCGTCCAAAATAACGCTCTGCATCCTCATAAGAAGTAATCATATATGCCGACCATGTATCAAGCTTCTTAAAGCTGTCTCCAAATGCTTTATATAATGCCGGCAGATCCCTCTTATCCTCCAGACGCTCACCATAAGGTGGATTGGTGATGATAAAGCCATATTTCTTTGGATGGCTTAAATCCTTTACATCACGCTCCTGAAAATGTATCAGATGATCCACTCCTGCTTCCCTTGCATTACGTCTGGCTACTTTGATGACCGATCCATCTACATCATAGCCCTGAATATCCGTCACGATATCATCGTTGATCAGTTCATTTGCTTCATTAATGGTATCATACCAGAGCTTCTTCGGAATCAGATTCGTCCAGCTTTCTGCTGTAAATGAACGGTTCATTCCCGGTGCGATATTGGCCGCGATCATAGCCGCCTCTATCGGAAATGTACCACTTCCGCAGAACGGATCTACAAAGATCCTGTCCTTATGCCATGGTGTCAGCATAATCAGTGCTGCCGCAAGCGTCTCTGTAATCGGTGCCTTTCCTGCCACCTCGCGGTATCCTCTCTTATGCAGCGATATTCCCGATGTATCGATCCCTACTGTTACTACATCTTTTTTCAGGAATACTCTTACCGGATAAGATGCCCCGTCTTCTGAAAACCACTCTACGTGATATTTCTGCTGCAGTCTTCTTACCATTGCTTTTTTCATAACCGACTGAATATCCGACGGACTGAATAATTTACTTTTTACAGAAGCTGCTTTTGCAACCCAGAACTTTCCATTTTCCGGAATATAGTTCTCCCAGTCGAGCGCTTTTGTATTTTCAAATAATTCTTCATAGCTCGTTGCTTTAAAGCTTCCTACTTTCAGAAGGACTCTTTCCGCTGTACGCAGGAAAATATTGGCACGGCAGATTGCTTCTGCATCACCGTAAAATCCAACTCTTCCATCCTCCACTTCCGAGATATCATATCCCAGATCTATAATTTCTCTTTTTAATACTGCCTCCAGTCCAAAATGACAGGGTGCGATTAATTCCATTTTTCTCATTTAATTCTCCATATATGCTATGTATTAATTCCTACTTTATTATCTTACTGATATGCATTAGTCTTTGTCAATATATTTAAAAAGAGACGGGAATTTTTTAACAAAACCCCGTCCCATTTTATCTTTTACATTCTATTGATCATGATCCTGCATAGCCTTCTTTTTAGTAATTATCGCTTTCATTTCCATAATTGCAGGCATTTTTATCTGTTGAATTTTTATCGTATGCGTTTTTATCATATGCATTCTTATCTGTGCTGTTCTTTCCAAACGCATTTTTATCATATGCATTCTTGTCTGTGCTGTTCTTGCCATATGCATTCTTATCCATGCTGTTCTTGCCATATGCATTCTTATTGGATGTGTTTCTGGATGCATTCTTGTCGGACATGTTCTTGTTAGATGTGTTGTGACAGTTTTCTGATGAATTGTAATTTTTAGCCATTTTTTCTATTCCTCCTAATCATTTTTGTTACAAAATTAGTATGTCCGTACATTTTTTCTTTATACATTTGGGCAGATATTAAGATTTTTTTAATATTTTTCTTGCTTTTTATTCCCTACTATATTATACTTGTGGTGTAGAAAGGACACTTTCTACAACCCCTTATTAATTATTTATACTCCCCTCAAAAGACCGATGGCTCCCCCATCGGTCTTTTATTTTTGCAACACACAGTCTGTAGTCTATCTCTTTCCTATATTTTTACAAAAAGCATCTTCAAAAAAAGAACCCCTCATATATCACACACTCGTCCATCAGATTTATCAATCCAGCTTGCCAAATATGTTATTACGAAAGAT
This sequence comes from uncultured Dorea sp., assembly GCF_934294775.1. GTDB lineage: Bacteria > Bacillota > Clostridia > Lachnospirales > Lachnospiraceae > Dorea_A. The sequence continues at coordinate 7,879 of NZ_CAKRAH010000075.1, read as the reverse complement.
TCTCTTATGTTTCTCTATTATATTATCTCAACTTCTATATTCAAGAATACATTCTCATTCCTTCTGCGCTCACCGCCTGGAATTTGTAATCAGTTTTATTACTACACATACACACAGAAGCGGAATAAAAATCGGTGCAAGAATACTGATGATTCCTCCGATCACTGCAACAATCAATATAACAATTCCCACAATTGCCAGTATGAGCAATAATTTTTTCCACCATGTATCCAGCCCCAGAATGTGGATTCCGCTATATCCAGACTCTTCTCCATAGCCTTGCTCGTACTCCTGACTGCGCTGCTGGCGTCTTGGCTCATAGCTTTCGTATGTTTCCTGTGTATTGCCCTTTATCTCTTCTGATGTCACAATATTCTTTGCAATTGCCCATGGATCTCCAAGTTCGTCCAGAACTTCTCTTTCACTTCGTCCTTTTTGCACTTCTTCATTAATATAAGTGTTATAATAATTCACATTCTCCTGCACGACTGATCCCGACAGATCGTTTTCCAGTGCTTTTCTTAATTTATCTAAAAATTCACGTTTTGACATATAAACCCCTCCTGAATTCCAAGGGTATCTTAAAAACCCTGAATTTAGAATAACACAATCATGTGTCCATTCCAAGTCCAGGGTTCTTAAAATTTTCTAATGTATTTCTAAAATATTTGTTTTGTTTAACTAATTATTTTATCCTTAATAATTATACTTCGAAAATCAGGTCTCCGTAAGAAGGCATTGGCCATGCTTCTTTGTCAACGATCATTTCCAGCTCGTCAACTGGTGCACGGAGTGCTTCCATAGCAGGTACAACATCAAAGTGATAGAATCTTGCCTGATCCTCTCCTTCTTCCATAGCTGCTGCCTGATCTGTAACAACTTTCAGTGCTTCCAGCGCTTTTTTAGACTCTACTAAAAGTTCTGAAACCTCTGTCAGAAGTTCTGCCTGAACAGATGCATCTGCACCTGCTTCTTTTACTGCACCAACTGTATCTGCAAGGTCTTTTGTATATTTGATAATGGCAGGAATAATCTGTTTGCTTGCCATATCGATCATTGTACGGGCTTCAATATTAATTGCCTTTGCATAGCTTTCGAATTTGATCTCCGCACGTGATTCCAGTTCAGCCTTTGTAAATACTTTGAATTTTTCAAACATATTGATGGCTTTGTCTGTAGTCAGGGCAGGAATTGCCTCTACCATAGATCTGATATTTGGCAGTCCACGTCTCTCAGCTTCTTCTACCCATGCATCTGAGTATCCATTACCGTTGAATACAACTCTCTGGTGCTCTGTTGCGTATTTCTTAATCAGATCATGAACAGCTTCATCGAAGTTATCTGCTTTTTCAAGTACATCACAAGCCTCTGAGAATGCTTCTGCAACGATTGTGTTCAGTACTACGTTTGGTCCTGCGATTGAATCACGGGAACCTACCATACGGAACTCGAACTTGTTACCGGTAAATGCAAATGGTGATGTTCTGTTACGGTCTGTTGCATCTTTTGCAAGATCTGGAAGTGTGTCAACTCCTGTCTGAAGCTTTCCACCTTTCAGACTATGTGTAGCCTCTCCTGTGCTGATCAGCTGCTCTAATACATCCTCTAACTGTTCTCCAAGGAATACAGAGATGATTGCCGGTGGTGCCTCGTTAGCTCCAAGTCTGTGATCATTTCCAGGGTCTGCTGCAGATTCACGAAGAAGATCTGCGTGTTTGTCAACTGCTTTCAGGATACAGGTAAGTACCAGTAAGAACTGAATATTTTCGTGTGGTGTTTTGCCTGGCTCTAACAGGTTCTTTCCATCGTCTGTTGTAAGAGACCAGTTATCATGTTTACCGGAACCATTGACTCCTGCGAACGGTTTCTCATGAAGTAAGCACTTCATACCATGCTGGCATGCAACTCTCTTCAGTGTCTGCATGATAATATGGTTATGATCCAGTGCTACGTTACACTCTGCATAGATTGGTGCAAGTTCATGCTGTGCAGGTGCAACTTCATTATGCTGTGTCTTAGATGTAACACCAACTTTCCAGAGCTCTTCGTTAACATCTTTCATGAATCCTGCGATTCTCTGACGGATGGTTCCGAAATAGTGGTCATCTAATTCCTGTCCTTTTGGAGGCATTGCTCCGAACAGTGTACGTCCTGTGTAGATCAGGTCTTTTCTCTGTAAGAACTTCTCAGCATCTACAAGGAAATATTCCTGTTCCGGTCCTACCGATGGTGTTACCTTCTTAGATGTTGTATTTCCAAACAATCTCAACAGTCTCAGTGACTGTTCGTTGATTGCCTGCATAGAACGAAGAAGTGGAGTTTTCTGGTCAAGCGCCTCTCCTGTATATGAGCAGAATGCTGTAGGAATGCAAAGTGTTGCTCCTGCTGCATCATGTCTTACAAATGCCGGTGATGTACAATCCCATGCAGTATATCCTCTTGCTTCGAATGTTGCACGAAGTCCGCCTGATGGGAATGAAGATGCATCCGGTTCACCTTTGATCAGTTCTTTTCCCGAGAAGCTCATCAGTACTTTTCCGCTTGGAAGTGGTGCTGAAATAAATGAATCATGTTTTTCAGCAGTTACACCTGTCAGAGGCTGGAACCAGTGAGTATAATGTGTAGCTCCTTTCTCAATTGCCCATTCTTTCATCTCATGTGCAATTACATCTGCTGTAGCAAGGTCTAATTCCTTACCTTCCTCGATTGTTTTTTTCAGATCCTTATAGACTTTTTTTGGAAGACGTTCCTGCATTACAGTGTCATTAAATACGTCTTCGCCAAATATCTTGGCTACATTGATTGCTTCACTCATGTCTCTTCGTTTCCTTTCTCATTGTAATATTGGGGTTGAAATTTCATATTATGGTATGCATATAACCAAACTTTTTCTGTGCATACCATAGTATAAAAAAAGGCACTCCAACTTCCGTTGGAACGCCTTTGTTCTTCCTATGCCAGTTAGTATAACTCAACCAGTCAAAAAAGGCAAGTGAAAATTTTTAATTATTCAGCTTTTCCTACTGAACCAAATAATTCCATCTTCTCTTTAACTGTTGCCTGGATAGCTTCAGCACCTGGTTTTAAAAGTTTACGAGGATCGTATCCTTTTCCTTCCAGATCTTTTCCTGCTTCAATATATTTACGTGTAGCATCAGCAAATGACAGCTGGCACTCTGTATTAACATTGATTTTTGCAACTCCGAGACTGATTGCTTTCTTAATCATGTCTTCCGGAATTCCTGTACCACCGTGAAGTACTAATGGCATATCGCCTGTAAGCTTCTGGATTGCATCCAGAGTCTCAAAACTTAATCCTTCCCAGTTAGCTGGATATTTTCCATGAATATTTCCGATACCTGCTGCAAGCATGTCAACACCAAGATCAGCGATCATCTTACACTCATTAGGATCAGCGCATTCACCTTTTCCGATAACTCCGTCTTCTTCTCCACCGATAGAACCTACTTCAGCTTCGATAGACATTCCTTTTTCTCTGCAGATAGCAATGAGTTCTTTTGTCTTTGCTACATTCTCTTCGATTGGATATTTAGATCCGTCGAACATGATTGAAGAGAATCCTGCATCGATACATTTTTTACATCCTTCGTATGTTCCGTGGTCAAGGTGTAATGCAACCGGAACTGTGATGTTAAGTTCTCCCATCATAGCTTCAACCATAGCTGCTACAGTCTTGAATCCGGTCATGTATTTTCCGGCACCCTCAGATACACCTAAGATAACTGGTGACTTTAACTCTTCTGCTGTAAGAAGAATAGATTTTGTCCACTCTAAGTTATTGATGTTAAACTGTCCTACTGCGTAATGACCTGCTACTGCCTTATCGAGCATTTCTTTTGCTGATACTAACATATGTTATTCCTCCAATTCTTACTGCCATAAGCATCTCTGTTTCTTTATGACAAATTTGTTTCACTTGCATTATATATCATAACTTCTAAAAAGACAAGGAACTTATCCTTGCAATTATGAAAACACTAATATATATCAAAATCGCAAGGTATCCCGCCCGGTCTTCTTTTTTATATACCAATGGATACATTCTTGAAGTTTTTCCGCTTCCTGTATACCCCCGGGCTTCCATTGCCATTGCCAGATCCGATGACCTCCGTACCGTCAGCAGAAACAACGGAAGCAATAACGTCATGACACCTTTACATTTTTCCAATATATTGCCATCTTCAAATTTTGCGCCTCTGGCCGCCTGTGCATCCATCAAAACATTTAATTCTTCTAACATGATGGGAATGAATCTGAACGCTATCATCACAATGACCGCCATTTCATGTACAGGAATCCCTGTTTTTTCCAATCTGGAAAACGCTTTTTCCAAACCATCCGCAAGTTCTTTCGGAGTTGAAGTATAAGAAAGGAGAGATGCACCCGAGATCATCAGGGCAATCCTTGCTGTCATCTGTACTGCCTTTAATATTCCCTGTTTTGTTATCGTAAATATCCAGACCTGTACGACCGGATCCCCCGGCGTGTACAACATACGGAACAGAAACGTAAAAAGGAGCAAAAGCAGGATTCCCCGAAGCCCTTTCAGCAAATATCCAAACGGAACTCCCGCAGCCTTATAAAGAACAAGCATTACTATCAGACATCCGATATACCAGCAGACATTCTTCACAAGGAACAGCGAAATAATGTATACCAGAACTCCCATCAATTTTGTCCTCGGATCCATCCGGTGAATCACAGATTCCGAATCATAATATCTTCCAATCGTAATATCCCGAATCATAATGGTTTCTCCTCTTTCAAAATCTCTGTCAGCATCTTTTCTGCTTCTTCCACACTGATTGCCGGCCGTGGCAAAGGCACGCCCTCTTTTATCAGCGAATAGGTCAAATGTGTGATCTGCGGAATTCCAATGTTCATTTCTTCCAGTTCTTCCACTCTGGAATATACTTCTTCCGGAGTGCCATCCATCGCGATCTTTCCTTTATACATCACCCATACACGATTAGCAAATTGCGCTACATCTTCCATATGGTGTGATACCAGTACAATTGCGTTATTTCGTTTCTCTCTTATCCTGCATAACAGCTCAAATATTTCATGTTTCGTCTCAGGATCAAGCCCTGCTGCCGGTTCGTCCAGCACCAGTATTTCCGGCTGCATCGCTAATACACCTGCAATTGCAGCACATCTTTTCTGTCCTCCCGAAAGCTCCATCGGACTCATCTGATAATACTCTTCCGGAATTCCGACCAGTTCCAGGCTTTCCTTTGCTGACTTTCCAGCCTCTTCTTCACTCATTCCCAGATTCAGCGGGCCATACATCACATCTTTCAAAATCGTCCTGCCAAACAACTGTTGTTCGGGATATTGAAATACAAGTCCGACTTTTTTTCTCAATTCTGAAAGCGGATATTTTTTACTGTATATATTTTTACCTTTAAAAAGGATTTCTCCCGATTCTGCCTTCAGCAGACCGTTCAGATGCTTGATCAATGTTGTCTTTCCTGATCCTGATGCACCGATCAGTCCTATAAAATCGTGCTCTCTGATTTCAAACGAAACATCTGCCAGGACATCTGTCTTCCCTTTTGCCGGATCCGTATAAGAAAATGTGATATGTTTACCTTGCAGCATCTTTCCAGCCTCCGCATTTACTTCTATATAGTTCTGTAATTTTTCTGATCATTTCCTGTTCATGTAAAACTGGTTCATCCAATCCGATTTTCTGCTTTTTCAGCCGCATACCCAATTCTACAACCGGCGGAATATCCATTTTCGCGCTTTTTAACAGGCTGCGGTCTGCAAATATTTTCTTTGGAATATCATCTCCGATTATTTTTCCATCCTTCATCAATATAATACGGTCCGCATCTACGACTTCATCCGTATGATGTGTGATCAGTATGATCGTCATTCCCTCTTTTTGATTCAATTCTTTCACAATATTTATTACTTCTTTTCTTGAAGAGGGATCCAGCATAGCTGTCGGTTCATCCAACACCAGACATTCTGGGAGTCCTGCCAGCGCATCCGCCGTTGCCAGTCTCTGTTTCTGCCCGCCTGATAATTTGGAAGGTGAAGTTTTTCTCTTCTCCCACAACCTTACTTTCCGCAAAACATCTTCTACAATGCTTCTTATTTTTTCCGGCTCTACATTTTTATTCTCCGGGCCAAATGCAACATCTTCTTCTACACTGGTGCCGATGATCTGATTGTCCGGGTTCTGAAACACCATACCAACCCGGCTTCTGATTTCATAAAGCCTTTCTTTTGCCTGTGTATTCTTCCCGTCAATCCATACTGTCCCTTCGTCCGGAAGCAGTAATACATTTAAATGTCTGGCTAATGTAGACTTTCCGGAACCATTCGGTCCTAAAATTGCCACAAACTGACCAGACGGAATATCTAATGATATTCCGTCTAACACTGTCTTCTCACTTTTTGTATTTTCATCTTTCCATATTGTATATTTATGTACCAGATTTTCAATCTTTATCATATGAGATTTATGCCTCTTTCTTAAAATTATCCAGAAATCTCATCGGCATTGCTTTAATGAGCAGATATCCGATAATGCATGTTCCAATCTTATCGATTAAGTTTGATGCAACATTTCTGAGGAAGGAAGCCTGAAAAATTGTTTTTCCACCCTGCACCAGTGACATCACCAGCATATCCGAAACTGATCCATTCAGTCCGCCATATACATAGATTCCGATTGGTGTTCCGATCGCCGGGCAGATAAAGCTAAGTGCAACACCTGTAATTACCGCAGGAATGATTCCGAATTTCCATTTTTTTGCCACAAGACCTACGATCAGACCAACTGCCATATTTACCAGACAGAATGGAATATCCGACACGCTATAGATCAGTCCTGTAATAATATTGCTCAATGCTCCTACGATAACACCCGGCAACGGACCGAGAATCGCCGCAGAAAGTACGGTTCCAAGTGTATCCAGATATAACGGGATACCCAGTGCCGATGTGATAATTCCTAGTACAATGTTCATTGCTACTGCAACACCACAAAAAGTTGTTACATAGACTTTTCTGTTTTTCATTTTTGGTTCTCCTCTCTTCTCTCCAACCATTCGTTTTTCAGCAGCTGTACTGCTTCCTGCATCGTCATAATAGGAATCTTCATATTTTTTTTACGAAGTTCTTCTTCCAGTACTTCCATATATACACCCGGTTTTTCTGTCATTTTCAAAGAATTCTGAATGTCCTGTATTCTTTTTTCATCCGTACCAATCTCACCCTTCCATTTCCCTTCACAGGTAAGATGATATCCACAGTTCGGACTGCCTTCTACTGAAACAATCCCCAGAATGTGGAATTTTTCTACATGCTGCGCATATTCTTGCAACTGAAATAAAACCGGTTCAAGAATCTTCCGGCATTGTTCAATATAAAATGGATGTTGAAATTGATTCTTTACATGCCCCCATCTCTGAGACCCATACATGATAAACTCCGGACAGGGCATTTGAAATAACTGTACTTCTTTTTTTAAAACAAGCTGCAGCAGCTCTTCCCGGATCTTATATTCTCCGGCCAGTTCCGCTTCATCCTGTTCCACCTTTGCCGCATGATTCAAAATGCAATGAGATACTATCAAAAGATTTTTCATAATTCCTATTCCTTTCCGACTTCTTTCATAGTATCATTTATCATCCGCTTATTGAAATTGTTTTTCTTTATATAAAAGAGTTCTTATAGATTGTATCTATGGGATTAATAATAGACTTTTAACAGACTTGTTTTGAACACTTTGATAAAAAAAAATCTGCAGAACATTCTGCAGATCTTAGTGACTCCGAGGGGAATCGAACCCCTGATTCCAGCGTGAGAGGCTAGCGTCTTGACCGCTTGACCACGGAGCCAT
>NZ_CAKRAH010000074.1 GCF_934294775.1 uncultured Dorea sp. | reverse complement strand
CCCAGAAGAGACTCGAACTCTCGACCTCCGCCGTGACAGGGCGGCGCTCTAACCAACTGAGCCACTGGGCCATATAATGGACCTTCGGGGACTCGAACCCAGGACCGATCGGTTATGAGCCGATTGCTCTAACCAACTGAGCTAAAGGTCCAAAATCTTTAAGTCCCGTAAGGACTAAGCCGATGATCGGACTCGAACCGATAACCTGCTGATTACAAATCAGCTGCTCTGCCAATTGAGCCACATCGGCATTTCCCAATTTCTTGGGTAGTGACTCCAACGGGAATCGAACCCGTGTTACCGCCGTGAAAGGGCGATGTCTTAACCGCTTGACCATGGAGCCATTTCTCAGTCACTGTTTTGTGTTTTTTATTTCTCTTGCGTGACCGAGATTTATATTATCACAACACAATACCTTTTGCAAGGGTTTTTTTGAAATTTTTTTAATTTTTTTAAAAAAACTTTTTTTCGCGCTTTTTCCATACATCTTTTCCAGTCTTTCAAAGCACCGTTTTCTTTACTTCTGCCCCATGAATCCCTGGTTATTCAGAGACATTATTCTTCTATCTCCAATTCATCATTGGCAACTCTTTCAATGTGCATGGCAAGGTATCCGGTCTCAACTTCTTCAAGCTTCACTCCCAGACTTTTTCCAACCTGGTCGCACACAGCCTGTGCCATCTGGAACGCCTCCGGGAATTTCACCTCCATATAATCATTCATATTGACTTTCAGTTTTTCCCCGCTTAAGGCTCTTGCCACCATATACCGGATATGATTCATCAGACGGTTATATGACAGCGATGCTATATCTATTGGCTTTCCTATGGCTTCTTCTACCATACTGATGCATTCTCTTACAGATCTTGCCATCTGCATAGCCTGGGATACCTTCTCGTCTTCTATAGCCGAATGGATGTGAAGCGCAACATAACCGATCTCATCATCCTCAATTTCTATGCTAAATTGTTTTTTCAAAAGCGGCCGGATACTTTCAGCTGCTTTAAATTCCATATGAAATAACACACGGATATCTTCCGTCAGCGGATTACTGATCTGCTCATGATTCTGAATCCGTTTTACTGCAAATGCAATATGATCTGCAAGTGGGAATAATACCATCCGGTCAATCTTGCCGAATATCTTTTCTGCTTCGTCAAGGACAGCATTCGTTACTTCCAGAAATTCCGGCGCTATGGACTTTACAATTTCCTTCGCCCCGCCGCGTTCTTTATATTTTTGGAGAGAATATAAACGGTCTTCTGGTCTTACTTCTATTCTTTCAGCAACTTTTCTGCCGAATCCGACTCCCTTCCCCATGATCAGAACCTCTTTATGGCTGTCCTGATGCAGGGCTATCACAGTATTATGATTTAAAACTTTTTCTATTCTGTACATGCTCTATATCCCCACTCACAATTATTCATATTTCTTTACATTGTATCTTACAAAGTATTCCTCAGCTTAAGCTGTATATCAGTTCCTGTTCCATGCAGCTGCTTTCCTGTACTTCTATGTCCACTGCCATCCACTGCATTCCTGCACTTCTATCATATCATATAGCGAAAAAGCTGCCCTGACAGACAGCTCTCCCGTTATCGATTTTTCAAATGCATTTCGCCTGATATGACATCTTATGCTTCGTAGACATCAATTGCGAAAAGTTCTTCTCCGGCTTTGATCTCACCATCTTTCAGAAGACGGATCTTCTGATTATCTTCCAGCTCTGTGCAAAGAACCGGTGAAGCTACGGATGGTGCGTTTGCTTTCAGGTAATCCAGATCTAATTTGAGCATTGGATCACCTTTCTTCACAGTCTGGCCATTCTCAACAAAACACTCAAATCCTTTTCCGTCCAGTTTCACTGTATCAATACCTACGTGGATCAACAGGCTTACTCCGGATTCTGTCATGAAGCCGATTGCATGCTTTGTATCAAATACGAAACATACCTCGCCATCTTCCGGTGCTCTTACGATCGTATCCTCCGGTGTTACAACAGCTCCGTCTCCCATCATACGTCCCGCAAATGCTTCATCCGGTGTAGTAGAAAGGTCTGCTGCAAGACCTGTGATCGGGCTTGAGATCACAATTGTATCTACGACTTTCTTCTCTTCTGTCTTGTTCTCTATTCTATCATCTTCCGATGCATTCTGACTAGTACTTTCTGCGTCTTTCTGTGGCTCATACAGCTCTTTTGGGGCATGTTCCAGATAATCTTCCAGGTTAGCCTTAACAACCGTTACACTAGGCCCGTAAATGACCTGTACGCCCTGTCCACGGTGAACCACTCCTGATGCACCTGTCGCCTTTAAGATTCCATCATTAACGAGATCCGGATTAGTTACGGTACAACGAAGTCTTGTCGCACAGCAGTCCACATCTTCAATGTTGGCAGCTCCGCCAAGTCCTCTTGTAATCTCTGCGCTCAGAGAATCTTCAGATCCTGCTGCCGCGCCAGCTTCTGCATTTCCTGCTTTTTTTGCATTTACATCAGCTTTTGTATAAAGCTTTGTCTCTTCATCGTCATCTTCACGTCCCGGTGTCTTAAGATCTAACTTTTTGATCAGGAATGAGAAGATAAAATAATACAGGAAGAAATAAATGATACCAACCGGAATAATTCTGATCCAGCTTGTCTTTGCATTTCCCTGAAGGATACCGAACAACAGAAGATCCAGAAATCCTCCTGAGAATGTCAGTCCTACTGCAATATTCAGTATATGCGCGATCATATATGCACTACCTGCCAGTACTACCTGTACCGCAAAAAGAACCGGTGCCACGAACAGGAATGAGAACTCCAGAGGCTCTGTAATACCTGTTAACATACATGTCAGTGCCGCAGACAGAAGAAGTCCGCCGGCAGCTTTTTTCTTTTCCGGTTTTGCTGTACGGTACATTGCAAGTGCTGCCCCTGGAAGTCCGAAGATCATGAAAATGAATTCTCCAGAGAAATATCTGGTTGCATCTGCACTAAAGTGTGTAACATTAGCAGAATCAGCAAGCTGTGCAAAGAAAATGTTCTGTCCGCCCTGGATCAGCTTTCCGCCAACTTCCATCGTTCCACCAACGGCTGTTTGCCAGAATGGAAGGTAAAATACGTGGTGCAGTCCAAATGGGATCAGCGCACGCTTTACGATACCAAAGATCAAAGTTCCAAAGTAACCAGTTCCTGTTACCAGGCCACCCAGTGCATAAATTCCGTTCTGCACGATTGGCCATACAAAGTACATGGCAATTCCTACGAACATATAAGTAATTGTCGAAATAATCGGCACGAATCTTGAACCGCCAAAGAATGATAACGCATTTGGCAGTACGATCTTGTGAAAGCGGTTATGAAGTGCCGCAACACCAAGACCTACAATGATACCTCCGAATACACCCATCTGCAGTGTATTGATACCACATACAGAAGCAATTGTTCCTTCGAGTACATCTTTGGAAATGCTTCCGTCTTCCATAATCTTACCGCTGATTTCCAGCATACCATTAATGGAAATATGCATAACAAAGTACGCGATCAGTGCAGATAACGCTGCAACTTCTTTTTCCTTCTTAGCCATACCGATGGCTACACCAACTGCAAATATCAGTGGCAGGTTATCGAATATCGCACTTCCGACTTTGTTCATGATAATCAGCAGTGAATGAAGAATTGTTCCTTCTCCTAGGATTCCCTGCAACCCATAAGTTGCGATCGTTGTGGCATTGGTGAATGAACTACCAAGGCCAAGGAGCAATCCTGCTACCGGAAGGATTGCGATTGGAAGCATAAAGCTTCGTCCTACTCTTTGCAATACGCCAAAGATTTTGTCTTTCATAGTTTTTCTCCTTTTCTTTGTACGGGTATCTATGCATAGTGTAGGCTTTTTAATTATTTTTTATTATAGATAAAGAAAGAGACACTAACCCTGCATAAATACTTCTAATTTATACATAGTTAATGCCTCGTTTATCGTTCGCTAACAAGTAACATACTATATTTAGACGATACCATTTTTTTTATGACTTGTCAACCCGGTAAGACTATTTTACAATTTTTTCACCGAATTTCCATCATTTAACTTCACCGGGAAACGATATGAATAATTCTTCGTCTGCCAGTCCTTATCTTCCATCATACGCATCAGATGATGTCCTGCAATACGGCCGAGCTTTTCCTTTGGATGGATCGCTGATAAAAGCTGTACGCTTGAATTAGACTGTAATTCTGCATCATCAAAAGACACGATCGACATATCCTCCGGAATATGGATTCCCCGCTCTTCTAAGAATTCCACATAGATTCGTGCGATCTCATCGTTATAGATGATCATTGCTGTACAGTCTTTGGTACGCCGGTAGATATTAAGGAGCCCTTTTTTACTGAATTTTGTCTCCATCTCTTTTGTCGAATACCAGCGGATCCAGTCATCATCATATGAGATACCATAGTCTGACAGGCACCGGATAAAGCCTTTGTAGCGCTCTATTCCCTGCATATCATCGTATTTTAAGATTCCGCCGATCTTACGGTGCCCCTGTTCGATCAGGATCTTTGTAAGCTCATATGCGGAGCTTGCATCGGCCATCTCCACACTTGCAAATGGCATATTTTCATAATGATTGTGAATGAAGATCGTCGGTATGTTCCGCTTCTTAATCTCTTCATACAGACGGATATTCGGATTTGGAAATGCCGAACGTGATCCTTCAATGATCAGACCCGATACATCAGCTTTTAACAGTCCTTCCAGATAAAGTGCTTCTTCATTCAGACGGTTTTTTGTTACCGCTACCTCTATCCTGTATCCTTTTTCTTTTAACGCCGATTCGATTCCATCATATACGGTTGGGAACAGGTAGTCCGAATAATAGCTCAGCAACAGGCCTACCTGTGGTCTGTTTCCATCCAGTTCACTGCTTTCATACGATACATAAGTGCCACTGCCTCTTACACGCATGATCAGACCTTCATCCTCCAGATGCTGAAGCGCTGTACGAACCGTCTGTCTTGAATAGCCGAACATCTTCTGAAGACTCGTCTCTGATGGAAATTTATCCATATTTTTGATTACACCACTGGTGATCAGTGTATGTGCCCAGTTGTATAATTTCTGATATTTTAGTCCTTCCTGATTTGTCTGCTTCATATTCTCTCCAATATTCATCCCATAAAATTATTATCCTGCGGATACCATCCTCTGGCTGTCTTTCCAGAGTGCGTCGACGGTTCACACAGTCTGTCTTTCATGGCCTTCACTTCATTTTTCTGAGATTTTTCTAAAAAGAAAATGCGGACAAAAGCCTGGATTTTTGCTTTTGCCCGCTGATAATTCGTTCTGTATGATTATTTGATAACCTGAAGTGATTCACGGTCAGCGAATACAGCTACGAAGATCAGGAATACAACACCCTGAATCAGCTGCATCATCTGTGTAGAGAATCCCATCATTGTAAGTCCACTGTTCAGTACGATGTAAAGTAAAGATCCTACGATAATATTTTCAAATCTTACTTTAGAACCACCGGAAATCGGCATACCACCTAATACCAGTGCGATCAGGATCTGTGTCTCTAACTGGTTACCACCTGAAGAAGTAACAGATCCGACTTTGATAACGTTGATAAATGCTGCAAATCCTGTCAATGCACCGGCAAGCAGGTACATAAGGAATTTCATTCTGTCTGTACGGATTCCTGAGAACATCGCTGCTTTTTCACCGGCTCCGATTGCTTTCAGATATGTTCCGAACTTTGTATAACGGAATGCGATAAATCCGATTACCAGGATAATTGCTGTTAACGCTACCTTTAATCCTGTACTGTCATAATTGATCAGTGTAGCAGAACCAGATACTGGAGCATTCGTTGTCATATATTTGATAAATCCACGGAATAAGAACATGGTACAAATCGTTACAATGAATGATTTGATCTTACGGTATACATAGAAGTATCCGTTGATCGCTCCGATAGCAGCTCCGGCTACGATACCACCAAGAATTGCTACTGCAATTCCATGTTTAGAAAGAATACATACAACGATTGAGGCAATTCCAAGGATAGATCCCTGAGAAAAGTCCAGGCCGCCCATTGTCATAATGAAGAAAACGCCCATAGCTGCAATCATTGTAACATATACCTGCGAAAGTACCAATGACATATTTCCCATCATACGAAAATCTGTCAGTACATTGAACAGCAGGAAAATAACAACCAATCCTACGATTGGCAGGAGCGCACGGATCATCGCCATCTTAGACGCTTTTTTCAGCTGTTGCTCCTTATCGTTTGTTTTTGCACTTACTTGACTTCCCATAGTTGCCTCCTTATACCATCATCGAAATCAGACCGTTTTCGTCAAGGTTCTGATTACGTTCCAGTTCACCACTGATTTTTCCATCTTTCATGATTATGATACGGTCACTCATACCGATCAGCTCCATCAGCTCTTCTGAAATCATGATGATGGATTTACCATTCTTTCTCATCTGATTCATCAACTGATAAATGTCCTGTTTAACCTTAATGTCGATACCACGTGTCGGGCTGTCCAGAACAACGATATCAGAATCTTTTCCGATCCATCTTGCCAGAACAACCTTCTGTTTGTTACCACCTGACAGGTTGGATACGAACTGGTTTACATCGTTCATCTTTACAGACATCTGTTTTGCATATTTATCAGCAAATTCTCTACGTTTCTTATCACTTAATAAATGTGCTTTGTTAGAAAGCTCATCCAGTGACGGGAGACAAATATTATCACCAATGCTCTGGTTCAATACAACCGATTCATTATCACGGTCTTTTGAAGTATAAGCAATACTGTGCTTAATCGCTGTCGGGATATCATTGATCTTGGTTCCGTCTGCAAGAACAACCTCTCCTTCTCTGTCATAAGATGCTCCGAAGATTGCTTTACCGATTTCATGCATACCAGATTCTGACAGACCACCGAATCCAAGGATTTCTCCTTTGTGTAAATCGAAGCTTACATTCTCAATAAGTCCCGGAACGGTCACATTTTTCACTGATAATACAACTTCATCCGATACTTTCTCGCCATAATCTGAACGGTAGTAATCACCTGTTACTTCACGTCCAACCATCAGTTTTTTCAGATCATCTTCGTTGACATCTGCACTCTTGACTGTGTCAATGTATACACCATCACGAAGAATTGTGATTGTATCTGATTTATCAAGAATCTCCGGAAGGTCATGGGAAATAAAGATAACTGTATTTCCATTATCACGTACACGGTTCATCTGTTTGTACAGCTCTTCACGTCCTTCCTGCGAAAGAGCTGTTGTTGTCTCATCGACAACGACGATCTTAGGATTGAAGTATGTCGCTTTTACGATCTCAACCAGTTTACGGTCTTCGAAGTTATAATCATCGATCATATCAGCTGCTTTGATCTTGTCGAATCCGTAAGATTTTAAAAGCTCATTTGCTTTTTTGTTCATTGCTGCAGTATTTTTAATTCCCATATGTACGAACTGATCTTCGTGACCAAGGAAGATATTCTCTGCTACAGTCAGTCCTGACAGAGTTCCTAACTCCTGAACGATGATGGAAATTCCCTCTTCATTAGCTTCTACCTGGTTCTTTGGATGAACTTCTTTTCCATCCAGGATAAACTGTCCACTTTCCAGTGTATAGATTCCTGTCAACATATTGGTCAGTGTTGATTTACCGGATCCATTTTCACCGATCAATGCGTGAACCTCACCTTTATTGATATTAAATGACACGTCCTTTAACGCCTTCGTGATACCGAAGTTCTTAGAAACATGTTTTACCTGTAATCTCACTTCACTCATTGCTGTCTTCCTCCTTCTATTACTTGACAATCTCGCCCTTTGTAACTTTTGTTGTCAGAGTAACGATAATCAGCAGTGCAAATCCTGTAATAACGTCCTGGATCGCTGTAGGAGCACCAAGTGCGATGAAACCGAAGAAAATAATATTGATTACGAATTCACCGATGATAATAGCCTGCAGCGGCATACCATATTTCTTAAATGCCAGACCGAAGAAACATCCCATAGTCGGTACGAAGTTTCGGCTCATAGATGCCATACCGGTAACCGCTACCATTGAAGAACCATAACTGATTGTCAAAATTGCCATTACTCCAAGGAACGCACCACTTAAGATGAATGCAAGTACCTTGTATTTATTAACATTAATACCCATGTTCTTAGCAACAAACTCGTCACTACCAATTGCATAAGTATAAGTTCCGATTTTAGTGTAGTTCAAGAATATGTAAGCAACAACGCATGCAACCAATGCAAGGATGATATCCCATGGCATACGTCCGAATGCTCTTAAACCAGATGGAAGTGTCTGCTCCACACCACCTGCGATATAGTTTGCGATGGACTCATAGATGAGTGCCAGACCTGTTGTTACGATCATAGATGGAATTCTTAATTTTACATAAAAGATTCCGTTTAATAAACCAACGATGGTTCCTGTGAGGATACCCCCGACGATCAGTCCAAAATATCCTAAGTTAAATTTTGTAGCCATTACGCAACCAACGATTGCGGAAAGCATGATGTTTGCACCAATTGAGAAATCGAACATTCCCATTACCATTACGAAATAGAAACCAACCGCACCTACTGTGGCGATCAGACTGGCCTGAAAGTAATTGAGCATATTGGAAAATGAGCCGAAGTTATGTGGTGACAAGATTTTAAAGATGGCCCAGGAAACAATGATCAGACCAACCAGGATCACATATCCCATTGTCTTTCCTGAGATTTTTTTAGTAGTGCCCATATTATCTACCTCTTCTTAATTATCATTCTTAAAAGGAAACGGTGACATCGACTTCTCGCGACGTCACCGCTTCAAACTTATTTCGTGTTCTGTGTGTCCGTCTTAGTTACCAGCACGGCTTGCTGCATCTTCGATAGATACGCTTGCGGCTGTTGCTTTCAGATCTTTCAGGCTTTCTTTTGACATTTCAACTAATTCATCATTAGTGTATGGAAGCTGATCTACAAAGTATTTCTCATATGAAGCGTAGTCTTCTGGAGATGATACATACAGATATGGGAATGGAACATCTTCGAATTTTCCGCCGAAGTCTTTGTAGTTGCCTTCAACTGCATTGTAAACCATCATGAATGCGATAAGTGGGTCACAGAAGTGTCCGCCGGATTCACCAGCCATTGATCCGTTCTCAAGTCTTTCTCCAAGGTCTGGAAGGAAGTCTGTAGATACGATATCGATATCCTGTGTCTTACCTGCACGTTCAACTGCTGCGATTGCTCCCTGAAGTGGATCTCCACCACCACCAGCTGGGATTAATGCATCAAGGTTAGGATCTGCTGCCATTAAAGCTTCAGCGGCTTTTGATCCACCTTCTGAAGTTGTTCCAGCGTACTGTGGCTCAGAAAGTGTTGCTTTGTCATCTGGATGTTCTTTGTTCCATTTTTTAACGCCTGCTTTGTATCCTTCCCATCTTCCAAGCCAGGTAGCATCTCCCTGCTCCCAACCGATCAGACCAATGTTACGGTCACCTTTGTCAAGAAGGATCTGTACAAGTTCTTCACCGTTTGCAGGTTCGTCTTCGTGAACTGCTCCGATGTAGTACTCAGAATCTTTTGCTGCTTTGTAGATATCTGCGCTGTTCTCTTTGCTGATTACACGGAAGAACTGTGCAAGATATACTTTGTTGTCGTTACATGTCTTGATTGCTGATGTCATCTCTGTGTCTGATGAGTTACAGATGATGATTCCCTGGCATCCTGCTGCAGCTAACTGCTCAACAGATGCTGTAACCTTCTCAGATACATGTCCCTGGTCAACATACTGGATATCTACATCCAGTGCCTTAGCTGCTGCATCCAGCATCTTCTTACACTGTGATCCAAGTACGTCTGTTGAAGACCAGATTGAAACACCAATTTTTACTTTTCCGGATTTGTTTCCACTGTCGCTCTTGCTTGAGCTTCCGCTTCCACTTCCACATGCAGCAAGTCCAACAACCATTGTTGCTGCCAGGAGAGCTGCTGTTACTTTTTTGAGAACTCTTTTCATATTTTTTTCCTCCGCTTCTCTTTATTTGTTGAGCTAATTATATACTTTTCCGCATTCAGTTAGCAATAAAATACAACAAAGTTTTTCAACAAAGTTGTATTGTCCCGTAGCATTTTGCACGCTGTTTTTTAGTATTTTTTCGACATTTTATGCATTTTGCCATTTTAAAGCTTCTCTAATTTGTTCAAAATTCATTTTTTTGTGCATTTTTTGCTTTTCCGATTCTATTTTCGCATTCAGACAATACAACTTTTATTAGTTTTGCACTTGTATTGTTTTAATTTTCAAACTTGTATGGCTAAAATCACCCACAAAATACGACTCAAAACATCTTTTTCATACTTTGACATCAGAAGAAGCTGCCAGTTCCTTACAGATACTCTGGCAACTGACAGCTCCTTTCGGACACATGACAATACCAAAAAAAGAACGGCTTCCCGCTTTCACGCAAAAAACCGCTCTCTCATTTCTTTATAATATTCCTTTATAACTCTTCACCATTGGTCCGGATCACGTTCTGATACCAGCCAAATGATTTCTTCTTATATCTCTTTCCACTTCCGGTTCCATCGTCATTCTTATCTACATAAATGAATCCATAACGTTTCTTAAGTTCTCCTGTTGTAAAGGATACCAGGTCGATGCATCCCCACGGAGTATATCCCATCAGATCTACTCCATCGATTTCTACTGCCTTCTTCATCTCTGAGATATGTTCCTTCAGATATGCAATTCTGTAATCATCATCACAGGTATGATCTTCTTTCAGGATATCGATGGCTCCGAAACCATTTTCTACTATAAATAATGGTACTTCATAGCGCTCATATAATGTAACCAGTGCATAGCGCAGTCCTACCGGATCAATCTGCCATCCCCAGTCGCTGGCCTTGACATATGGATTGGCGATCGAATTTGGCGAACTTCCATCCATAGATTCTGATGTATCTTTCTGAACATCTGCTTTTACTGCATTAGTCATATAATAGCTGAATCCGAGGTAGTCACATTTTCCTTCTGCAAGGATTTCTTCATCTCCCGGCTCCATCACAGGCTTTGTGCCTTCTCTTTCCCATTCCTTTTTCGCAAATGCTGAATAATGTCCGCGGATATGCACATCTGAGAAATAATATCTCTCATGCATACACTCTGTCGCGATCATAACATCATCCGGATTGCATGAATACGGATAGAATGGTACAAACGAACACATACAGCCGATCTGGAAGTCCGGATTAATCTCATGTCCCTTCTTTACAACGATCGCACTTGCTACCAGCTCATGATGCGCTGCCTGGTACATGGCTTTCTTCTTATTATCATATTCTGAGAATCTCACTCCCGAATCTGTCCATCCAAAGATGTCTGCCGATGTATTGCTCTGGTTGTTGATTTCGTTAAATGTCATCCAGTATTTTACCTTATCTTTATAGCGTTCCATAACGGTTACTGCATAACGCACAAAGAAGTCTATCACCTTACGGTTGATCCATCCGCCGTATTCCTTCGCCAGGTGATACGGCATCTCGAAATGACTTAACGTGATTACCGGCTCGATGCCATATTTTAATAATTCATCAAACATATCATCATAGAACTTTAAGCCTTCT
>NZ_CAKRAH010000073.1 GCF_934294775.1 uncultured Dorea sp. | reverse complement strand
GATGTTGTGCGGATGTGGAAAGACTGAAACGACTGCTTATAGTGGAAAAACGGATACAAAAGCCGATAAAGGAATGGCAGTTATGGGTGAATATCCGCAATTGCGATTTTCCAGTTCTTATGGGTATGGGAAGATTACTTATGGCCATATCTGATGATCGATAATGAAAAGAAACAGCTTTTGGCAGTAGGACTTACCATGTTTAATGGAAGATATGCGACGAATTACGGCGGTCTGTTTGCAGCAACTGTAATTTCTATCGTACCGGTAATCGTTGTATATACCATCTTCCAGAAACGTTTTGTTGCAGGTGTTGCGGCAGGTTCTGTCAAAGGTTAAATAAATATAGAGGGAAAGGGAATAAAATGGAACAGTTATACCGAATCAATACAAATGGACAGGCGGATAAAGGAGCAATTGTCCAGGGAGAAAAATACAGACTTACACTGCTGACAGAAGAAATGATACGTCTGGAATATAGTGAAGACGGACAATTCGAAGACCGGGCGACGCAGTGTGTTGTAAACCGTAAGTTTGAAGTACCTAAGTATCAGGTCATTGAAAGTGAAGATTCTTTGGAGATTATTACTTCTAAGATTCATCTTATTTATAATAAGAAAGAGTTTACCAATTATGGCCTGTCTGTGCAGGTCAGAGGAAATATCAGTGTATATCACAGTATCTGGCACTATGGAGAAGAGGCAACAGACTTGCGGGGAACGGCAAGAACGCTGGATGAGGCAGATGGTGCGATTGAATTAGAGCATGGCATTATCTCAAAATTCGGATATGGAATCCTGGATGACAGCAGATCGCTTGTGCTCACGGAAGATGGATGGGTAGAGCCAAGAAAAGAAAAATGTACAGATATCTATTTCTTTGGATACGGGCATGAATATCAGCATTGCCTGAAAGACTATTATCGTCTGACCGGCAATACACCGTTACTTCCAAGATATGCATTAGGAAACTGGTGGAGCAGATACTATCGTTATACGGCAGATGAATATAAAGATCTGATTACCCGATTCGAAAATGAAGAAATACCATTTGCAGTATCAGTCATTGATATGGACTGGCATCTGGTTGATATTGATCCGAAATATGGAAGCGGCTGGACCGGCTATACATGGAATAAAGAATTATTCCCGGATCCGAAGGGCTTCATGAGATGGCTTCATGATCACGGCCTAAAGGTAACATTGAATGTACATCCTGCCGATGGTGTAAAGGCTCATGAAGAACATTACCGTGAAATGGCAGAAGCTATGGGAAGAGACTGGAAGAAGGAGGAACCGGTGAATTTCGATATTACAGATCCGAAGTTCCTGAAAGCATACTTCCAGTATCTGCATCATCCGAATGAAGAGGACGGAGTTGATTTCTGGTGGGTAGACTGGCAACAGGGCGGTCTGAGTAAAATACCTGGTCTTGATCCACTCTGGATGCTGAATCATTATCATTATCTGGATAGTGCAAGAAGAGGAAAAAGGCCATTAACATTCTCAAGATATGCAGGAATGGGAAGTCACCGGTATCCGATCGGTTTTTCCGGAGACACGATTATCAGCTGGGATTCCCTGGCATTTCAACCATATTTTACTGCAAATGCAAGTAATGCAGGATATGGATGGTGGAGCCATGATATTGGTGGACACATGCATGGATATAAAGATGAAGAGCTTTCTACCAGATGGCTGCAATTTGGAGTATTCTCCCCGATTATGAGACTGCATAGTTCGAATAGTATGTTTACTGGGAAAGAACCGTGGAAATATAATAAAATCTCGGAAAATATCATGAAACGATATCTGAAACTTCGTCATGAGCTGATTCCGTATCTCTATACCATGAATTATCATGCAAGCCATGACGGACAGCCATTGATCAGACCGATGTATTACCTGGAGCCGGAGCGGCAGGAGGCATATCAGGTACCGAATGAATATTATTTTGGAACAGAAATGATCGCATGCCCGATTACAAAACCAATGGATAAAACGGCCGGGGCAGCATCCGTTAAGATATGGATTCCCGAGGGACAGTGGTTCGATTTCTTCAGTGGCATGAAATATGAAGGCGGACGTATGCTGGAACTTTACAGGACACTGGAGGAGATCCCAGTGCTGGCAAAGGCAGGAGCAATCATTCCGATAGCAGATCTGACAGAATTTACAAATTCTGTAGAGAATCCGGGGAATATGACAGTCAAGGTATTTCCGGGAGCAAAAAATAGTTTTACGATGTGGGAAGACGAAGGCGATACCTGCGAAGATAAGTCGGAGAACTGGGCACAGACAGAATTTGAATGGGAAAATAAACAAAAATTCGTGATCCATGCGGCAAAGGGAAATCTTTCTGTAATTCCGACAAAGAGATCCTGGAGACTTGAGTTCTACGGAATTATGAATCCGGAAGAGCTGGTTGTAACTGTAGGAGAAAATAAAATTGAAGCACAGACGGCATATGACCCAGAACGTCATATATATACAGTTGTAATTTCCGGACAGAATGTAACAGAGCAGATCTGTGTTACATTTGCAAAAGAAACTTCAATTGCAGAGAATGATAAAATAAGCGAGGTATACAAAGCATTATACCGTGCGGAGATAGAATACGATACAAAAGAAAAAATATATGCATATATGAAAGCCGGAAAAACACCGACAGAGATGATCGGAATCTTACAGACAATGCATCTGCCGGAATCCGTATGTGGTATGTTGAGTGAAGTGCTGTTAGCATAAAAGAGGAAAGAAATAGATGCAGATGAAAAGGTGAAGGAGATATGAAAGCTCCTTCATTTTTTGTGTGATAATTTACTACGTTAAAATTGTACAAAAATAAAAACAAATAAAATCTATAAAACATAGTTGACAAATAGGAAATATATGAATATAATACAAAACATATCAAACAGATAGGAAAACTAAAATACAAAAAGGAGAACAAAGCGATGGTAAGAAGATATGTAGAAACAAGCAAAAAGAACATGATGTGTTGTTGCTGTATGATGTCGATGATGAATACAGCTTATTAGTTATGCATATCATGTTACCTGAGATAAGATAGAGATAAGAAGAAGCGGGTACACGATATCAGGATGTATCCGCTTTTGTTATACCATAGTATCCGTAAAAAAGCCAAAGCTGATAAGCGGACAAGATGAAAGGAGTTCGAAAATGGCAGTAAAACTGATTGATGAACTACAAAAAGAAATAAAAGCGGCCGGAAAAGCAGTTACGCAGGAAGCGTATGAAAAAGCATATGGTCATACATTTCAGATCCTCGATAATCTGGAAAAGTTGTTGAATGACAACAGATACCTGGAAGGAAATGAGATTACAGAGGAAGACAAGCGATTATACGACATCTTGATCCGGTTCGATGCAGTCTATTATTTCAAACAGAGACTGAACAGAAATGCATTGAGGGATTATGACAACCTTTGGAATTACGCAAAAGAATTATACAGCATTCCGGAGTATAAAGAATTTGCAGATTTCGAAAAGATCAAACAAGAAGAACTTCTCGGAACCAAAGAAGAAAATCCATACCAGATCGTAGGACTTGGACCGGATGAAAGTTACTGGAATGAACCGAACAACAGAGCAGAGAAATTTGCTTAGAATACAGTATTGATAAGAAAGGAGAACGGTATGGCAAATATAGCAGATGACATTACAGAACTGGTTGGAAATACACCTCTTCTCAGATTACACAAATTTGAAAAAGAAGCAGGATTCGAAGGAAAGATTCTTGCAAAGCTGGAAGTATTCAATCCAACGGGCAGTGTGAAAGACAGAATTGCAAAGAATATGATCGAACAGGCTGAACGAGATGGAAGATTAAAACCGGGCGGAACAATCATTGAAGCCACAAGTGGTAATACAGGCATCGGCCTTGCGGCAATTGCAGCAGCGAAAGGATATCAGGCGGTCATCGTCATGCCGGACTCCATGAGTAAAGAAAGAATCCGGATACTGGAAGCTTACGGGGCAAAAGTAGTCCTGACACCAGGAGAAAAGAATATGGGCGGGGCGAATGAAAAAGCAGCCGAGATCCTGGAACAGACAGAAAATGCAATCATAACCGGACAAGGCGGCAACCCATCCAACCCGGAAGCACATTATCAGACAACCGGTCCGGAGATATGGAAAGATACCGGTGAAAATGTGGATATCTTTGTTGCAACGGTCGGAACCGGTGGAACAATCAGTGGAACCGGGAAATTCTTAAAAGAAAAAAATCCGGATATTCAGATCATTGGTGTAGAACCTGCCGGATGCCCGGTACTCTCCGGTGGAGAAGCAGGACCACATAAGATACAGGGAATCGGAGGCGGCATGATCGCACCGGTTACAGATGTAGAACTTCTGGATGAAGTGATCACGGTGACAGATGATGAGGCTTATGAGACGGTAAGAAAAGCAGCCAGAAAAGAAGGAAACTTTATCGGTATATCTGCAGGAGCGGCACTCTTTGCAGCAGCCCAAATTGCAAAAAGACCAGAAAATCAGGGTAAGACGATTATAACAATCTTCCCGGATTCGGCGGACAGATATTTGTCTACAGATCTGTTCGAATAAAACAGAAGAAAAGATAGAAGAAAGACAGACAAAAAAGGAGACAGTGACATGGCAGAATTTGATTATGAAGTAGTAAATGGAAGAAAGATAAGAGTTCGTCCGGTAGAGACAGTATCAGAAGTAGATGAAAATGGATATTTCGTCCGTCAGCCAAATCATTTTACCGAAGGATTCGGAGAAGGAAAGAATCCGGTAGAAGCAGGCAGATACAGACTGGTGTGGGCAAAGCTTTGCCATTGGTCTAACAGAGCATCCATCGTAAGAGAGCTTCTGGGATTAGACGAAGCAATCAGTGTGAACATGGTAGAGCACGCAGATCATGAGAAGAATCTCGGATGGGAATTCGTATATGACAAAGATAATGTTGATCCGGTCTTAGACATCCAGTTCTTAAGTGAAGCATACTACAAAGCAGATGATGATTACACAGGAAGAACAACAGTACCTGCACTGATTGACGTAAAGACAGGAAAAGTAGTCAATAACGATTACCACAAACTGACCAATTACTTCGAAGTGGATTTCAAACCATTCCACAAAAAGAATGCACCAGATCTTTATCCGGAAGAATTAAGAAAAGATATCGACGAGATGAACTACTGGTTATTCGATAACATCAATAACGGAGTATATAAGACAACGTTCTGCAGATCAAAAGAAGCATACTGGGATGCATACAATTCATTCTACGCAGCCATGGATCTGCTGGAAGAAAGACTGGAGAATCAGAGATTCTTATTCGGAGATTATGTAACAGACAGTGATGTAAGACTTTATGTAACACTTGCAAGACTGGACATCCGTTATACACACCAGCTTGGACATACAAAACATCCATTGTTTACTTACAAGAATCTGTGGGCATATGCAAGAGATCTGTATCAGATTCCTGCATTTAAGAACAATACATATTTTAAAGATTTTGCAAATCCAAATAATAAGAAAAAGGGCAGAACATTTGAGTCATTTAATGCAAGATTTTTAGATGAAATTGATTTTGAAGCGTATTGGGGAGCACCACACGACAGAGCAAGACTCAGCAGTGATCCTGGAAACAAATTCAAAATCGAAAAACAGGATTAAGATGAAGAATAAAGATAAGAAATCTGAAATTATATAATTATATATAAGAAAAACAAGAGTGAAGACTGAAAGAGTCCATAACCAGCAGGATAGAAAGGCAGGAATCAGAAGATGGCAGAACATGAATATTTTGAAGTAAATGGAAGACAGATCAGAGTCAGACCTACAGAATCTGGTCAGGAGATAGATGAATATGGTAACTTTCACAGACAGCCGAATCATTTCACCAAGGGATTCGGAGAAGGAGAAAATCCGGTAGAAGCAGACAGATACATCTTATTCTGGGGCAAGGGATGCAACTGGTCCAACAGAGCATCGATCGCAAGAGAGTTACTTGGACTTGATAAAGCAATCAAGGTAGAGATCGTAGACTGGGGCGATTATGAAAAACCTCTTGGATGGGAATTCGTAAACTCACCAAATCACATCAACAAAGAGACAGGAGCACAGTTCTTAAGCGAATTATATTACAACGCAGACGATGATTATGAAGGAAGAACAACAGTACCTGCACTGGTTGATTACAAAGAAAAGAAGGTTGTAAATAACGATTACCACCATCTGACCAATCATTTTGAGACAGCATTCAAGCCATTCCATAAGAAGGGCGCACCGGATCTTTATCCGGAAGAATTAAGAGAAGAGATCGATAAACTGAATGTATGGTTATTTGAAAATGTCAATAATGCGGTGTACCGTGCACAGTTTGCAGAGAGCTTACAGGCATTCAAAGACGGATATGAGACATTCTTTGCAGGACTGGAAGCAATGGATAAGAGACTGGAAAATCAGAGATTCTTATTCGGTGATTACATTACAGACAGTGACATCCGCCTGTATACAACACTTGCAAGATTCGATTACAGCTACTCAAGAAACATCGGACCATGCAAGCACAGACTGGTAGATTATAAGAACCTGTGGCCATATGCAAGAGACCTGTATCAGATTCCGGCATTCAGACACAATACATACTTTAAAGACTTTGCTGCATCTGAAGATCTTACACATGCACCGGAAGATTACTGGGAGAATGTATACTACGACATCGTTGTACAGGAAACAGACTGGGATACTATCTGGAGCCAGCCAACCGGAAGAGAAGCGCTCAGTAAAGACCCTGCACACAAGTGGAAAGCAGAAATTTAGTTCATAAAAAGCAGGAGGAAGATGGAATGGAAGCAATCCGCGTAACAGATAAAGAATGGCAGCTCGCAGGAGTCCATTATGTGAGAACAGAAGCCATGTGCAATGGATTTGGCGTATCACTGGAAATGGAATTCGGCGAAGATAAAGCAGGAGATGAATATATACTGGTGCTGGATGGAACCCATCCGGTATCGACCTGCAGGTTACATCAGCTGGATGAGACGACCGGGAAGATCGAAAGAGTTGCAACACTGGAAGAGTACAGGGGACAGCATTACGGGGCAGCGGCAATCACCGCAGCAGAAGAGTGGTTCGCTGAACGAGGTGTAAAAAAGATTCTTATCAATTCCAGAACAGAAGCAGTCGGATTCTATGAAAAACTCGGTTATGCTGTAATTCCTGAGCAGATTACAGGAAGCGGCACATTCCAGTGTGTTATGACAGAAAAATCTTTATAAGTAGAAAAAGGGAGAATGTATTATGAAAAGAAATAAATTAGTAAGCGTAGCAGCAATCACCGTAGCACTTGGAGTTCTTGCAACAGGATGTGGAGGATCCGGTTCATCAGGAAGTGACAGTAAAACTTCAGACGGGAACAAGACAATTACAGTAAAAGCAGGAACAGGAGGAAATGTTAAACCTTATACATATGTGGGAGAAGATAACGAACCAATCGGTTATGATATAGAAGTATTAAAAGAGGTCTTTGAACATCTGGATGGGTATGATCTTCAGATTGAAGTTACAGATATTCCTTCCGTATTTTCAGGTGTTACAAGTGGAACTTACCAGATTGGTGTAAATAACTTCTCATATAACGAAGAAAGAGCAAAATCATACCTCTATTCTTATCCATATGACAAGATCGGATATGTATTCATTACGAAGAAAGGTGCACCGGAAGTAAAGACATTTGCAGATGCGGCAGGAAAATCTTTTGAAGGACAGTCAGGTGTCAGCGTTACAACAGCAATTGAGGGCTGGAATGAAAAGAATCCAGATCAGAAGATTGATATCACTTACACAGATGCAGATACAGCGATTACATTACAGCACATCGAAGATGGCAGCGTAGACCTTGCAATCATTGATGTAGCAATGTACAACGCATATCAGAAAGAATACAACTATGACGTAGTTGCAAACCAGATTTCTGACGAAGATGCAAAAGCAATCGCAGACAATAGCTACGCTTATTACATTTTCCCGAAAGATCAGGAAGAACTTAGAGATAAAGTAGATGCAGAGTTAAAAGAACTGAAAAAAGACGGAACACTTACAGAATTAAGCCAGAAATATTTCGGACAGGATACAGCTCCGGAAGATGAACAGTTTGAAAGCACTCCAAACTAACATCAGTCTGGAACCCAGAAAGGAAGAATCAGCATGAGTAATTTATTTGATATCAAGATGGTATTTACACAGATACCGGATCTGTTAGCCTATCTGCCGGTGACACTGGAACTGGCAGTGGTATCCATGATCGTCAGCCTGATCTTAGGTCTGATCCTGGCATTGATCAAGATGAAGAAGATTCCGGTGTTAAAACAGATCGCCAATCTGTATATTTCAGTCATCAGAGGGACTCCGGTACTGGTACAGTTATATGTAACATATTTTGGTATTCCGATGATCTTAAAAGCCATCAACCTGAAGTATGGAACCAACTATAACGCCAATGGTGTGGCACCGATCATCTACGCATTCATCGCTTTGGCGGTCAATGAATCAGCGTATAACGCAGAGGTCATCAGAGCATCTTTGGAATCTGTACCAAAGGGACAGATTGAAGCGGCCAGTGCACTTGGTATGACATATTTCCAGGCATTACGAAGAGTGATTCTTCCGGAAGCAATCGTGGTGGCACTGCCATCACTTGGTAACTCCTTTATCGGTCTGATCAAAGGAACATCACTTGCATTCGTCTGTGCGGTTGTAGAGATGACAGCAGCAGGAAAGATCATTGCAGGACGTACATACCGTTACTTTGAGGTCTATGTATCTCTGGCAATTATCTACTGGGTTATTACGATTATCGTAGAACAGGGAATCAAGCTGATCGAGAAGAAAATCCGCATACCGGAGAATGCACCGGCAATACAGACAGATGAGGGGGCATTGAACCAATGATTGAAGTAAAAAATATTTCCAAAAAATTCAATAATAACGTGGTCTTAAATGGCATCGACTTAAACATCAATAAGGGTGACGTTGTAGCAATCATCGGACCATCCGGAACAGGAAAATCAACGTTCCTCCGCTGCCTGAACAGACTGGAAAAGCCGGAAAGCGGAAGCATTACCATTGATGACTTGAATGTAGATCTGGCCCACAGTGATAAAAAGTCGCTGGTAGAACTTAGAAAGAAGACCAGCATGGTATTTCAGGGATTTAACCTCTTTTCTAAAAAGACAGCACTGGAAAATGTAATGGAAGGCCTGATCGTCGTAAAGAAAATGGACAAGAAGAAAGCAGAGGAGATTGCAAGAGAACAGCTTAAGAATGTAGGACTTCTGGAATGGGCGAACCATTATCCGGCACATTTATCCGGAGGACAGCAGCAGAGAGTTGCAATCGCAAGAGCACTTGCGATGGAACCGGAACTGTTACTTCTCGATGAACCGACATCCGCACTGGATCCGGAGCTTGTAGGAGAAGTACTGGATACAATTAAGAAAGCAGCGAATGAAGGATATACAATGCTTTTAGTATCTCATGAGATGAACTTTGTAAAGAATGTTGCAACAAGAGTTATCTTCCTTGAAAATGGTAAGATCATCGAGGACGGACCTCCGAAAGAAGTATTCAATCATCCAAAGAGTGACCGTGTGAGAGAGTTCTTTGCGAAGATTAACCGTATGGTGGAGCCGGAATATTTAATCTAGAAATACGACAATACAAAATATAACATGAAGATACCGGGATTTTAAGAAAAGGAGACTATTCTTTATATCTTTAAAATCCGGCAGGTATCTTTTGTTATATCTGAGGACGCAGGGAAGATTGCAGGATTCCAACATTATGTAGAAAAGTATATCAAAGGCGGAGGAGAGAATCGAGTATGGACATTTGGATAAAAACGGACAAAGAAAATGTGGACTGGAATGAAGTGGCGGATATTCTGGATGAAAGCCACTTAAGTCATTATGATCCGGTCACAGAAGAAAAGATATTTCGCAACAGTTATGCGGTTACATTCATTTGCGATGGAGATAAGATCGTCGGATGTGGAAGGGCATTGTCAGATGGGGTATGCCAGGCTGCGATTTACAATGTAGCGTTAAGACCGGCTTATCAGGGAAATGGTCTTGGAAGAGCCATTATAGAGTCACTTTTAGATCAGGTAAAAGGATGCAATGTGATACTGTATACACATCCGCAGACCCTTGCGATGTATGAAAGATTCGGATTCCGCAGACAAAAAACAGGATTTGCGCTGTATGCAGGAGGCGAAGAACAGTTGCAGTGGATGGAAGAAGAGGGCTTCCTCTTACCGGACGGATACAGATTCGGAGATAACGAATACGAAAGGAGACCAAAAGAATGAGAATTTCATCAGATAAATGGACAGGAAAAGAAGTAGATAAAAGCGGAAAATTCGTAAGACAGAAGAACAGGTTTGATACACCCTTCGGAGAAGAAGAAGGACAGCTTCCGGTAGAAGCTGGAAGATACAGACTTCTCTGGGCACCTGTATGCCCATGGGCACACAGAAGTATCATCGTAAGAAAATTACTGGGACTTGAAGATGTGATCAGTGTCGGAAAAGCAGATCCAAAACGTCCGAATGTACCAAGAAGCGACTGGGCATTTACCCTGGATGAAGGTGACGTAGATCCGGTACTTGGAATCCACTACATCAGCGAGGTATATCTGAATGCAGATCCGGATTATCAGGGAAGATTCACGGTACCGGCACTGGTTGATCTGAAGACAAAGAAGGTTGTAAATAACGATTACTTCCATCTGACACTGTATTTTGAAACCGCATGGAAGAAATACCACAAACCGGGAGCTCCGGATCTTTATCCGGAAGAATTACGGGAAGAGATCGATGCCCTGAATGATATTATTTTCAGAGAAGTAAATAACGGAGTGTATAAAGCGGGATTTGCCAGAAGTCAGGAAGCATATGAAGAAGCTTATCATACCGTATTCAACCGTCTGGACTGGCTGGAGGAAAGACTGGCTGACAGAAGATATCTGTTCGGAGATAAGATTACGGAATCCGATGTCAGATTATATGTAACACTGGCAAGATTCGATGTGGCTTATCACAATATTTTCCGTGTGAATAAGAAACGTCTGAGAGATTATGATAATCTGTGGGCTTATGCAAGAGACCTGTATCAGACACCGGGATTCGGAGATACGACAGACTTTGCTGCGATTAAAAAGCATTATCATATTGACTGCAACCCGGGAAATATCCATCAGATCATTGCCAAAGGCCCGGATGAAGAAGCGTGGCTGCTTCCACATGGAAGAGAGAAACTTTCAGAAAAATAAAGTATAATAGATTATTAAAATAAAAAACTGTTTGGTTATGAATGTATGGTAACCAGACAGTTTTTTTGTGATATAAAAGTATACACGGAAAGATATCGGGTTGTATAATATTTGTAAGAGACAGCTTATATGATTAAATGGATAGAGCATATCTGAAAAATCTTTTTTGTAATCTATATGTTCTACATTGCAGTATATTTTGTGGAAAGTATTTTTCAGACACATTCATATTAAAATTTCGGAGGACTACGTTTTTGGAATAATTTAAGAATCGGAGGAGTGAAATATATGTATGAGCAGGATTACATAATAAGAATGAATAATGAGGTTATCAGAACAATGGTGAA
>NZ_CAKRAH010000072.1 GCF_934294775.1 uncultured Dorea sp. | reverse complement strand
TTTCATACACTACCGCCTGCCAATCACGACATGAGAAAGCGCTGGTATCCTGTTTGCAGCGTTTTTTGGCGCGATGTGTAGAAGTTCTTAGGCAGTTTGACTTTCCGTTAAAGGGACGAAGCGACACTGTTTGAGGCGCACGCCGAGTTTGGAGCGGAGTCCCTTTCGTCCTTAGGAAAGTCGGACTGCCTTAGAACTTCTGCATCGTGACATCTAGCAGCAAATAGGATACCAGCGCTTTCTCATGGACCGGGAGGCCACCATGAACTAGTGTATTAAACAGCAAGCTACCGCTCCAACAACTGCTCTATCTTCGACACAAACAAATCAAACGCCACATCGTTCTTCCCACTATTGATCACGATATCCGCCTTCGCTCTTGTCGGCTCCACATACAGATAGTGCATCGGTTTTACCGTTGTCAGATACTGTTCGATAATACCATTCAAATCTCTTCCTCGCTCTTCCACGTCTCTTGAGATACGTCTTAAAATTCTTTCATCCGCATCCGCTTCCACATACACCTTGATATCCAGAAGATCACGGATTCTTGGGTCTGCCAGAAGCAGGATTCCTTCTACCAGGATGACCGGTCTTGGTTCGATCTTGATGATTTCGTTCGAACGGTTATGCTGGCTGTAATCATACACCGGACACTCAATTGTCTTTCCTTCTTTTAACTGCTTAAGATGCTCCACCAGAAGGTCCGTCTCCAGGGAATCCGGATGATCATAGTTGACTTTTACACGCTTTTCGAATGGAATCCCATCCTGTCTGCGGTAATAGTTATCATGATAGATTACTACCACATCATCACCAAAATGTTGTTTTACTCTGTTCGTAAATGTGGATTTTCCGGATCCTGATCCTCCGGCAATCCCGATAATAATATTTTCCATCGCCTTTTCTACCTCGTAAGTCCGAATTCTTCCGGCATGAACCTCGGACAGATATTCTCTGATGTACAAATTACCGTTGATGCAAGTCTGGTGCCGATTCCGCAGGCTTCGCGTAATGTCTTCCCGTAAGTAAGTCCGATACATACTCCGGAGAAAAATGCATCTCCGGCTCCGGTTGTATCGATCACGTCGACTTTCAGTGCAGGATAAATTCCCTTATTACCTTCCCGGTCCGCATACACGGCACCGTCACTCCCCATGGTTACCACCATCTGCGGAATCTGTGCCGAGCGGATGCGCTCCGGAAGAATCTCTGCTAATTCCTCTGCTGTCGTCTGTTCATAATCTTCTAAGAACAGGATTCCCGCCTCCTGCTGATTACATACAAAGCAGGCCGTTCTTCTGAGGAAATCTCTTCTTTCAATCGCAATTGTCATATTGGATACGATCGCATAGACTTTTTTATTATATTTTTCCGCATAATAAAATGTTTTCTTCACAATCTCTTTATCAATGTCAATCTCTATTACGATACTGTCCGCATCTTTGAAGATCTCATCCCCCTGTTCATCCAGTATTCTTTCGACTGGGCTGTGATCCGGTCTTTTGGAAATCGATGCAACTACATCGCCTTCATGGTCGAAAACGGCAAGCCATGTTCCCATGCCATTTTCAACTTTTCTCATATAGCTGGTATTGACCTTGTGACGGTTCAATTTCTGGATTACATCTTCCCCCATCGCATCATTGTCAACCAGACTGATAAATGTCGGTTCCAGCTCAACATTTGCTATATCTTCCACAACATTGCGGCCTACACCGCCATGAATCTGCACGATTGTTCCCGCATTTCTCCCATAAGGAATGTATGGGGATGTGGAATACCCTTTGATATCAATAAATACGTCTCCGATGACTACAATTCCCATCGTACGTTTCTCCTTCGTCTTTTTCCTAAATCTGCGAGCAGTATACCATCTTATCTACATAAGCTCCACCACTGGTAATGTGCTGGATGAAGAAAGATGAAAAGATTACTGCTAACGGGATCGCAATCGTTACATAACGGTTGTCTGCAAATAAATGCTGTAATCCCAGATGTGGTATCACCGCTTTCGGGTTGTTGGTTCTAAGTGGCAGTGTATAAGTTGTACTGGATTCTTTTACCGCTGTAAGAGCTGTATTCACTGCATACAGGCTGATCCAGTTTAACATGATACAAGCGATAACTTCATTTACATTCAGATAAGCTTTGAGTGCTCCGGCTGCTGCTCCGATATCACTTGCACTCATATCCAGAACAATGAACTTGAATGTAAAATCAATATCATTAGCCGCACAGTAATCTCTACATGCTTCATAAGTTGTCTGGTTAAATGACTGGTCTGTAATGTCTCCGGCATCTGTAATCATGCAGACTCTGTACTTGGAACTGCCTTTATTCTCTGTCGTTGCCGTTTTTCCTCCACATCCAGACACCATAAGCGCCATTGTGGCAACAATCAGAAGTACCGACACTGCTTTCTTCCATTTTGTCATTCTTTTCATTGCTCATTCTCTTGTCTAAAATTGTAAAACTTCACACTTTATCCAGTATAAAAAGGATTCTGTTGATTGTAAATCATTTTTTCATTTGGCAGCAAATACCTAAAAAAGGATGTAGCTTTCGCTACATCCCAAGTCTTTCTACTACTTCCTGTGCAGCCGGAGTTCCGGCAACGCCTCCGATACCTGTCTCTCTTAATGATACGTCCATCTTATCTCCGACTTCTTTCATCGCATCAATCACCTGATCCAGTGGTATCTTACTGGTAATTCCTGCAAGTGCCATGTCTGCTGCTGCCAGTGCATTGACCGCACCGCCAACATTACGTTTTACACATGGAACTTCTACCAGTCCGCCTACCGGATCACATACAAGACCCATCAGGTTCTTAAGTGCCATCGCACATGCATGTCCGATCTGATCCGTATCACCACCTTTGATATAACAGACCGCACCGGCCGCCATACCAGATCCAGATCCGATCTCTGCCTGACATCCGCCGGATGCACCAGCCAGATATGCCCGGTTGGCAATGATCTGTCCAAGTCCGGCTGCCACATACATGGCTTCTATCATCTTTTCTTCCGGAACATTATATTCTTTATAATAAGTAACAAGTACTGCCGGCAATACTCCGCATGCCCCTGCGGTAGGTGCTGCAACAATACGTTTCATACAGGCATTGTTACATCCCATCTTCAGTGCATTGGACATTACCTTTGCAACAAAATCCCCACAAAGCGGTTCTTTATTCTCACGGTACTGATCCATCCGTCCGCCCTCGGTTCCTACCAGTCCGCTTCTTGACACTTTATCTGCTTCATAAGCATCCAGTGCATCCAGCATGGACTGCCACATATACTTCATCTTCTCCCAGGAATCCGTAATACTGATATCCCTTTCCTGCGCATCTTCTACCTGAATGGCTTTCCAAAACGGAATATTATCCTTTTCCCCTCTGATCTTCGCCTCTTCCATCGACTGATATGACATATGATTATCCTCCACTATCTATACTGACCCGTTCGGATCAAGAAATTTCACACGTATGATTCCCGGTTTGCTCTCCAGCTCATCAATTGCACTTCTCGGTATTACCTGATCGGTCTCTACTACCATAACTGCAGTTCCGCCTCTTTTGTCGCGGAATACCTGCATGGTAGCCACATTAACCTCTGCCTTACTAAGTGCTGCTGCAACTTCCATAATTCTTCCGGGTTCATCTACATTTCTGATAATCAAAGTACAGCTTTCCCCGCTGAAATTCACATCAATCCCATCTAATTTACAGACGCAGATTCTTCCACCACCGATGGAATGTGCCTGAATCTTCATCTGCGGCACACCTTCTGCTTCCATAATGATCTGCGCTGTATTCGGATGTGCGCCTTTGATATCCTTGTTCTTCATCACAAAGTCCATCCCCATGTCCTTTGCGACATCATAACTATCTGGAATACGCATGTCATCTGGCATCATCCCCAATAAACCTGCGATCAACGCCTTGTCCGTTCCATGCCCCTTTCCGGTGGCAGCAAATGAACCATGCAGATACACTTCAGCCCTCTCCGGCTGGCGGCCAAACAGCTGTCTTGCAATCAGCCCGATTCTTACTGCTCCTGCAGTATGTGAGCTGGATGGCCCTACCATCACAGGTCCTAAGATGTCAAAAATATTTCCCATATTTTCTTTTCCCTTTCTTCTTTATTATAACTGTCTGCCCTTCCCCATATATCAATGACAGACTTTAATTATGATAATTATATTATACTTTCCTGCGCCTCCTTTTACAATGGTCAATGATTGTTTTTTCCCGGATGTTATGCTAACATTATTAACATATTTTCCAACATATAAATATAAGGAAGGAATCAACATGAACAAAAAAGAAGTATTAGAGATCCGCAAGCAGTTTTCCCCTGAAAACTGTGCCATCACACGTATCTGCGGATGTTACGTAGATCACGAAAAAGAAAAGAAAATGGAACTAAAAAAAGCCTTCTTATCCTTACCGGAAGAAGAAGCATTTAAATATTTTGACATCTTCAAGCATACACTTTCCGGAACGATCGGAAAGAACCTGATCAATATGGAATTTCCTCTGGATCAGGAGTTAAATGGCGGAACCCAGGAATTCCTTATGAAATTAAAAGACAGTAAGCTTCAGGACGATATGCTCCTTGAGGAATTCTATGATAAGATCGTGGAAAGCTATGAATACGGAGAAAATTATTATATCATCCTGATTCATGCAGTATACGATGTTCCGGGTAAAACCAAGGACGGCCTCGAGATGGAAGACGCATCTGACACCGTATATGAGCATCTCCTTTGCAGCATCTGCCCGGTCAATCTTACCAAAGCAGGCCTTACCTATAATGCCGCCACCAACAACATCGAAGACCGTATCCGCGACTGGATCGTAGAAGCTCCTGTAAAGGGATTCTTATTCCCGGCATTCCAGGACCGTGCAACTGACGTACATAACGTTCTGTACTATACAAAAAAACCGGAAGAGTTACAGCCTTACTTTGTAGAACATGTCCTTGGCAGCACAACGCCACTTACCGCCGGCGATCAAAAAACCACTTTCCAGACAATCGTAAGTGATGCACTCGGCGAAGACAGCAGCTATGAAGTTGTCCGCAACATCCACGACAACCTAAACGAAATGATCGAGCAGGCAAAAGAAGAACCGGAACCTCTCGAATTATCCAAGACCGATGTTAAAAAACTCCTGACCCGCAGCGGTGTAGAAGAAGAAAAACTCAGCTCCTTCGATGATGACTTCGACGAGACAGTCGGCGTACACGGCACCTTACTGGCCTCCAACATCGCCAGTGCAAAAACCTTCCAGATAGAAACCCCGGATGTCGTAGTCAAAGTCAATCCCGAACGCTCTGATCTGGTTGAAACAAAAGTCATCGACGGCAGACGCTGCCTCGTCATCGCCATCGACGATCACCTTGAGGTAAATGGTATCGAAATCGGATAATTTTCATATTTTCTAAAAAATTGAAATTTTTTTAATTTTTTTCAAAAAAACATTTGCATTTTCCGTAGACCTGTGATATTATACTACTTGTCAAGCGGAAATGGCGGAATGGCAGACGCGCTAGATTCAGGTTCTAGTGGGAGCAATCCTGTGAGGGTTCAAGTCCCTTTTTCCGCATAACAAAAGCCTTGAAGAGAAATCTTCAAGGCTTTCTTTTTTTATTCCTGCGACTTTTCAATCTCTTCTATAATCTTCAGCGCACTTTCCGCTACATCCACACTCACCCAGATATCAAATTGTTGTTTAATGTACTATTTCATTGTGGCCCTTCGTTTGATACATTAAGTATCGCCTGTCTGTCACGACTTGCGTATGCCTTGGTATAAGGGCTGGATAGCATAAGGACCGGGAATCCACCCCAAATTAATGTATTAACACTTATTTTCTTATCCTCTCCTTCAACTCCTCCAAAATCTCCTTATGCTGCCCTGACTGCATCCGAGGGAATGCCTTCACCAGACGTTCTCCGACTTTTGTACGGTTCTCTGCCATCTCTTCGTATCTGGCTTTCAGTTCTTCCATACGGACCTTCATCTCTTCTATATTGATCTTCGGAGCCATTTCTCCAACACGGGCTTTTGGCTCTTCCAAACGTTCTTTCAAACCATCCACAATTGCCCTTGGCTCTTCCAGGCGTTCTTTGAATCCATCTACGATCGCCTTTGGTTCTTCCAGACGTTCTTTGAATCCATCTACGATCGCCTTTGGTTCTTCCAGACGTTCTTTGAATTCTTCTTTTGCATTGCCTAACTGCTCTTTCTTCTCTTCCTGGAACTCTTTGCCTTCCATTACATTTTCGTAAATATTTTCTCCGACCTTATTAGAGAGATCCTTAAGTTCAGAAGCAATCTTCTCCATCGCTTCCAGTCTGCGGTTCATCTTAAGGATTCCGGAAGCAGTTACATACAGATCGGCAAAAAGTGCAATTGCCAGTGCTGCCATAATTATAATTCCAACAACCAGTGGTATCAGTGTCAGCGCTTTATGGATCAGCGGATGAATCACTTTCACGATCAGTACGCAGAACACTCCCCAGATCAATGAAAATATCAGACATACATATCCGCCAATATTAAGTGGCTGGTTCGAATAATCCCACCACTTATTATGGAATATTTTCTCCAGAAGGTATCCTGTAATTCCCTCAATAGCTGTAACCAATAATGTCGATGTTATATAGAGAAGAAGCAGATTCTCTTCAAACGGTGTCAGAAACTGGACAACCACTCCGACACCGATTCCATATACCGGACAGATGGGACCATTTAAGAATCCTCTGTTTACAAACTTTCCTTCTTTTACTGCAGCATACGCGACCTCCGTACACCATCCTAAAAAACCATACACAAAAAAGTACAGTGCAAAATAATAAATCTGCATCTACTCATCCTTTCCTTATTACCATATTCTTTCTCCGATAAATTATGATCCTTCCTATTACATCATTCCTATGTACTTTCATACTCCTGTAATTTTCCGGTCTTACCAGACTTACATCATATTATACGTGATTCATTCTCATTAGACAATAAACAGATTTTTCATATACGTTAAGCTTTTGTTGACAAATGATACAATTCTAAAGTTTTCCTTACAACTTCGTGAATATTCTGTGACCTCTCTTGAGAGTTTTTTTCAAACATTATAAAATAGAATATGGGTAGTATCCAGGAGGGATTAAATAATGAGTATAAATAATAAGAAAAACACAAGGCGAACAACAGATATCTTCGATGATGACTTCGAAGTAATCTACGAAGGTGAGCTGCCAGACATCTCCATCGATGATGATGATGATGATTACCGTGATGTATTATCCGGTCTTTCTGATATTGATCATACAGATTATATCCGGAAAAATGACTATGATAAGCTGACAGCCAAACTCAACGCCAGAAAAAACAGTAAAAAGTATGATCACTATTACAACGACGATGACTATGATGATTACGATGACGACGACGATGACGATGATGATTACGATGACGACGACGATGACGATTATTATGACAACCGCCGTAACAGACGTAATAAAAAGAAAAAAGATGACAATAAAGAAAAAAGCAGTAAAAAGAAAAAACGAGGAAATGTAAAGGTTCCAAATCTTGCCAAACCTGTTGCAAAAACCGCAAAAACAGGTGGAAAATTTATATTAAAAACAATCAATCTACTTCTTAGAATCGGTACAATGCTTCTGATTGCAGCAATTATCTATTTACTGGGAACGCATTTTATCTCTAATATCGGTTCTTTTGACAGCATTGTTTCAAGCATGACTGCTGCGAACCAGCCATTGATTGCTTATCTGGCTGTAGCTGCTGTCTTACTGCTCTATGAGATTATTACATTCTTCTGCGTTCTTGGCGGAAAGAAATATAATCGGAAAGGGGACAAGATTGATACAGGACGCGGACTGGTTTCATTTATTATTATAGGTGCCGGTACATACTGTTCAGCCCTTTTCTATTCACTGATTCCGCAGTCACCATCTGCACTGCAGGGTGTTGCAAGTGCACTGCAGGTATTTGGAAGTTTAAAAGAAACATTACTTCCAATCTGTGTTGCGGGTGTGATCAGCTGCATTATAAGAAAATTCGTAATACGATAATCATTTAACCTAAAAAACATGCCGGTTATCCGACATGTTTTTTTATTATTAAATATTAAATTAGAGTGTATCTCTCTATCTAAATATTCATTTTCTTTTGTTTCTTCTTTTTTAATATTCTCTTTGCAATTTTCCTGATCACCAGAACAATACCTGCGATTAAGACGATAACAATAAGCACAACCCCTATGATCATTGCCGCAAATCTATTCGGGTGTTTTACCAGATCTATTATATTTCTGCTGTCATCAACAACTTTACGTTCGTGAGTTGATGCATAGTATTCGGATACATTTGCAATTCCATCCCCGTCTGTATCGTCAAATGACTGCATGTATCTTGCGATCGCATCCCAGGCTTTTAATTCTGTCTTGCCTTCCATGATTGCATGATCTTCCAGATTCTCTATTGGCTCTCCATTCTTATCTTTGGGTACGATTGATAACAAGCCATGTGATACGTCTATCACCGATCCCAGCATCTGTCCGGTATACAGATCTGTCACCACGCGGTACAGCTTGTCATCCTGTATTTCTTCTCTGTCCCCGTCTTTGGTCAGATAACAGTCTGTCACTTTATTTAATATCAGTCTGTGTGGATTATATGTAAAGTTCATACCACTACAGTATAGTCTCGCAATCGTCATAAAATCCGATACCGAAGCGTCTACTTCCGCCACCAGTTTTAATTCTTTTCCTGTCAGATATGCACTGATCAGAGGATAGCCGGCAAGCCCGTCTTTTCCGATTCCAAGTGAAAATGAATTATATACCTGTTCCACCGTGATATCACCCTTCGTGTATGTATCACGCACTGTTCCACTTGGAACAACTGCGATATCTACCGGCGTTCCATCATAATCCTCTGAATTTTCTACTGCATACACATATGCATCCGACATAATATCTCCAAGATTCAGCTCTTCATGTCTGGTACTCATTTCTTCCAGATCGTTAAATTCAATATCATTCTCCGCCAGTACCTGATCTTTGGTATATCCAAAATGACTCAGATAATTCGTATCTACGGTTTTCATCAATTCGTCTATACGTTCTTGCGTTGCCTGATCTGATTCTACTTCATCTGTAACCGGCATCAGTTTGTATGTGTCCATTTTCCAGCGCTTATTCTTTTTCTGTGTCATAGACAATGCCCCCAGATTCTTCCCATATTCACCACAGGATACGATATAGGTATCTCCATGCCTGATTGGTTCTTCCAGTGTTGTATGCGTATGTCCGCTTATGATCAGATCAATATCAGGAACATTTTTTGCAAGGATCTCATCTTCCGAACTATCTTCATCCTCCCAGGTTCCACTATGCGAAACGCAGGCGATCATATCCACATCTTCATGTTTCTGAATCTCTTTTACTGTCTCGCTGGCTGCTTCTACCGGATCTTTGAACTTTAATTCACACGTCGGCGCACATTCCAGGGAATCTTTTCCAAATACTCCAAGAACCGCAATCTTCACATCTCCTTTTTGAAGCACGACATAGTCCTTCACTCCATATGTCTGAAATGCTGTCTGAATCTGCTTCTGTCCTTTCGTCAGCCCTTCCTCTTCCATCGCATCCCAGTCCACATTGCAGACTACAAGATCCGGAACTTTTTCCTCTGAATTCTTAGCAGTCTTCAACATATCCGCAAGTCCACTGGAGCGGTAATCAAATTCATGATTACCAAGCGTAGTCACATCACATCCAAGATATCCCAGCATACGCAGCTCTGCCGCCTCTGTTGTATACACTGTCTGGATCAATGTTCCCATCGAAAAATCACCGGCATCAAACACAAGTGTATCCGGATTATTTTTCTTCTGAGTATCAATCATCGTTTTGAGTCTCGCAAATCCGCCTACTTCCTGTTTTTTCCCATCTACGATCGTATCAAAACTATTCAGGTGCGAATGTGTATCATGCGTAAATAATACATCCAGTTGTTTCTCCTGCTGTGCTGCCTCCGTCTGCATCCCCAGCACCGACGGTGTACACAGTATCACTGCAAGCATTGCCACAACAATTTTCTTCCATTTTCTCATAGTTTTTCCTTTCTCTGCCCGTAAGCATCCTTCCTCTGCAGAATTCTATCGTTATCACGAACTTTATTTACTTATTATTTTTTAACCACTGCGTTGCACAGTATGCAAGACAACTTGCTCCGATCGGGCATACGTCTTCGTTAAAGCGTACTTTTGGATTATGTGCACCGTATTGTCCTCTTTCATCTGTATATCCCGCAGACAGATACATAAAAGTAGATGGAATCTTTTCTGCAATCGAAGCAAAATCTTCCGATGCACTTGCAGAGATTCCAGGATATGGCTGCATTCCAGGGATGTCCATTTCTTTCATATATCCTACGAATTCATCTGTAAGCTTCGGATCACAGATAAGCGGTGGTACCTCCGAAAGCATGGTAATTTCTACCGTTCCACCATAATTTTCTGCCGTCTTTGTTGCAACTTCTTTCATTCTCCGGACCATAAGTTCTCTTGCCTGCTTATCATTGCTGCGGATGGTTCCTTTCAGCATTGCAGTATCCGGAATAATATTCTCTGCCGTACCTCCCTGAAACTGTCCAACCGTCATAACGCATGCTTTGGTTGGATCGACTTCCCTTGCCATGATTGCTTCCAGTGCCAGATATACATGAACTCCGATATTGATCGGATCAATTGCGTTCTGCGGATACGCCCCGTGAGAACCTTTTCCTTTGATATCAATCTGGAATCCATCTACCGAATACATCATTGGTCCATTGTCATTATACATGTAGATTCCTACCGGCATCTGTCCTGCTGCCACATGATAAGCAAGTGCAGCATCTACTTTGGGATTCTCAAGTATTCCATTTTCAAGCATGTTCTTGCTTCCCTGGAAGTTCTCTTCTGCAGGCTGGAACATGAATTTTACCGTTCCTTCCAGTTCCGCCTCATTTTCCTTAAGCATCTTAGCTGCTGTTAAAAGCATCGCAGCGTGAAAATCATGTCCGCATGCATGCGCTTCTTTCCCCGTCGGACATGCAAATGGCTCTCCACTTTCTTCCGGCATCGGAAGCGCATCCATATCTGCGCGAAGCATCAGACATTTTCCACCGTGACCTAAAGTTGCCGTTACTCCGTAACCACACTCCTTGGGATCTAATCCATAC
This sequence comes from uncultured Dorea sp., assembly GCF_934294775.1. Taxonomy (GTDB): domain Bacteria; phylum Bacillota; class Clostridia; order Lachnospirales; family Lachnospiraceae; genus Dorea_A. Next base: position 482 of record NZ_CAKRAH010000072.1, on the reverse strand, counting down.
TCTGCAAGCTTTTTCATAACATATGCTTTTGCTTTCGGCATATCAAGTCCGACTTCTGCATTTGTGTGGAAATACCGTCGGTTTGCAATTGTTTCTTCTCTGAGTTCCTGCGCTCTCTCATAATAATTCATGTCGTTCTCCCCTTTTCTATTATGCTGTCCGTGATTGCAGATTAAGAAAAAAAGCATAACACCTACATCTTCTGGTGTTATGCTTTTTCAATGCGGATAACAGGACTTGAACCTGCACGTCGTGGACACTAGATCCTAAGTCTAGCGCGTCTGCCAATTCCGCCACATCCGCATATAAATCAGTATACAAAAGAATCTGCCATCTGCAGTTTCTTTTATACTTTTGTATAAAAAACGCAAACTTTTCATTCGAAAAATCTGCGTCTTTATCAATCGTGAGCGTGCGGGGATTCGAACCCCGGACAACTTGATTAAAAGTCAAGTGCTCTACCACCTGAGCTACACGCCCAT
>NZ_CAKRAH010000071.1 GCF_934294775.1 uncultured Dorea sp. | reverse complement strand
GTGATACTTTCCTTGTCTAAAGAGAAGAAAGATATCGGAGCATGTATTCTTGGAGTTCTGGAAGGACTTGGCGGTATTATTTTATTATTCAGCGGCGTACAGAGATTCCTGACAGATATCATGGCAACCTATCTGGTTGGCGGAAGTGTACTGATTTATGGTATCTTCCAGATTGTAGCCGGAGTGAAGAAGTTTAAAGATTCCAAAGGAAAAGGAATTCTGGCGATTATCTGTGGTGTATTATCGATCATTGTAAGTATTATCGCTTTTACACATCCGGTATTGACAATGTTCTCAGTTGGATATATGATCGCATTTTCTGTTTTGATGCAGGGAGTCAATATGATCGTACTTGCTGTGAATTTTGGAAAAGAGAGTGAGGAATAAAAAAAAGGAAAGCTTCGACAGCAAAATTCAAGGGGCTGTCGCTTTAACGATTAAAATATCGTGAAGCGGCAGCCCCTTTGGGGTCTAAATCATCATATAGTTGTAAAAAGTTTAAAATAATTTCTTTAATCTTGAAAATACCGGGGTATTTTCAAGATTAAAGTACATAGGAGAATCTGCTAATGATAGATTAGGTGGAAATTGTAATATGCAAGAAGAGCGAGTGGGAGATGAAAGATATTAATGAAAATATATATCAAAACAACCAGATGGTCTTGACATACGAAATAATAAGAGATAAAATACATATACCCCGTAAGGGTATAAAGGTGAACGAAAGGAGCATGCATATGGCAGACAAGAATGTAGATAATAATGAAAATAAATCAGAAAAAGAATGTTGCTGTCACGCATCCAAGCATCGTACAGAGAAAGAATACAAAGACCTGATGAACCGATTAAGCCGGATTGAAGGTCAGGTACGCGGAATTAAAGGAATGCTGGAAAAGGATGCATATTGTCCGGAGATTCTGGTGCAGGTATCTGCAGTGAATGCGGCACTTAACAGTTTTAATAAAGTATTACTGGCGAATCATATCCGTACCTGTGTGGCGGATGACATCAGGGATGGGAAAGATGAGACGATTGATGAGCTGGTAAAGGTTTTACAGAAGCTTATGCGGTAAGTAAGCGGATAGCACAGTATCCGAAAAGGTGGTATTGATGATTCTGCTACGAGTGTCACAGTATCCAAAAAGTATGTAAAGTTTATAGATGTATAGCCTGCTTAGAAAGTATTTTCTGAGTTTTCTATAAAGGAATAAGAAAATAATGATGACAGGAGGGAACAAAACAACAATGGAACAATATATAGTAACCGGTATGAGCTGCGCAGCCTGCAGCAGCAGAGTGGAAAAAGCAGTCTCGAAGGTACCGGGTGTAACATCCTGCTCGGTGAGTCTCCTTACCAACTCTATGGGAGTTGAGGGAACCGCAAGCGAACAGGAGATTATTAAGGCAGTCACAGATGCCGGATATGGAGCATCAAAAAAAGGCGAAGGTGCAGCAAAGACACAGTCACAAGCAGCGTCCGCCGGAGAAGACATGTTAAAAGATAGAGAGACACCGGTATTAAAGAGACGCCTGATCGCATCACTTGGATTTTTGATCGTCCTAATGTATTTCTCCATGGGACATATGATGTGGGGATGGCCGGTTCCGGGATTCATGAAAGATAATCATGTAATGATGGGACTCTTGCAGATGCTTCTGACGATTGCAGTTATGGTGATCAACCAGAAGTTCTTCATCAGCGGATTCAAAGGTCTGATCCACAGAGCCCCGAATATGGACACCCTGGTAGCACTTGGATCAGGAGCATCCTTTGTATATAGTACTTATGCACTCTTTGCCATGACAGACGCACAGGTGCGTGGAGATATGGACGCAGTGATGTCTTATATGCATGAGTTTTATTTTGAATCAGCAGCTATGATCCTGGCACTGATCACAGTTGGTAAGATGCTGGAGGCAAGATCAAAGGGAAAGACAACGGATGCATTAAAAGGACTGATGAAGCTTGCACCAAAGACAGCGGTTGTGATCCGTGATGGTAAAGAAGTGCAGGTATCGATCGAACAGGTACAAAAAGGCGATATATTTGTTGTGAAACCGGGAGAAAATATTCCGGTAGACGGTGAAGTCTTAGAAGGAAGCAGTGCAGTCAATGAATCCGCACTGACGGGTGAAAGTATTCCGGTAGATAAGGCGGCAGGAGATAAGGTATCAGCAGCGACAGTGAACCAGTCCGGCTATCTGAAATGCCGTGCAACCAGAGTCGGTGAGGATACAACACTTTCACAGATTATTCAGATGGTAAGTGATGCAGCCGCAACGAAAGCACCGATCGCAAAGATCGCAGACCGTGTATCCGGAGTATTTGTACCAACGGTTATCACGATTGCAGTGATTACAACGGTTGTATGGATGATTGCCGGACAGAGCATTGGATTCGCATTATCAAGAGGAATTGCAGTTCTGGTTATCAGCTGCCCGTGTGCACTCGGACTTGCCACACCGGTAGCAATCATGGTTGGAAATGGAATGGGCGCCAAGAATGGTATCATGTTCAAGACAGCCGTTTCGCTGGAAGAGACAGGTAAGATGGAGATCGTGGCACTTGATAAGACCGGAACGATCACAAGCGGCGAGCCGAAAGTAACAGATATTATTCCGGCAGCAGGAGTGACAGAAGATACATTATTAAGATATGCTTATGCACTTGAGAATAAGAGTGAACATCCACTTGCAAGAGCGGTTCTTGAAAAGGCAGCAGAAGAAAAAGCTGTGATCGAAGAGGTTACAGAATTCCAGGCACTTCCGGGTAATGGTCTGACAGCTGTGCTTGATGGACATACATTATATGGAGGAAATCATACATTTATCAGCACAAAGGTAAATGTAGACAGCGACATTCAGAAACAGTCAGAGAAGCTGGCCGAAGAAGGTAAGACACCATTGTTCTTTGGAAATGAAGAACGTCTGCTTGGTGTGATCGCAGTAGCTGATGTCATCAAAGAAGACAGCCCACAGGCAATCAAAGAATTACAAAACATGGGAATCCATGTCGTTATGCTGACCGGAGATAACGAACGTACCGCAAAAGCCATCGGAAAACAGGCAGGTGTAGATGAAGTCATCGCCGGAGTTCTTCCGGAAGGAAAAGAACAGGTGATCCGTAAGCTGAAAGAAAAAGGAAAAGTTGCGATGGTCGGAGACGGTATCAATGATGCACCGGCACTTACAAGAGCCGATATGGGTATCGCCATCGGAGCCGGAACAGATGTTGCAATTGATGCAGCAGATGTTGTACTGATGAAGAGCCGCTTAAGTGACGTACCGGCGGCTATCCGCATGAGCCGCGCGACACTCCGTAACATTCATGAGAATCTGTTCTGGGCATTCTTCTATAATGTGATCGGAATCCCGCTCGCAGCCGGCGTATGGTATCCATTATTCGGGTGGAAACTGAACCCGATGTTCGGTGCGGCAGCTATGAGCTTATCAAGCTTTTGCGTTGTATCGAATGCATTGAGACTGAATCTTTTTAAGATGTATGATGCATCCAAAGATAAAAAATTAAAAGCTAAAAAAGAAAAAAAGGTATCCAAGAAGGAGGACAAAACCATGAAAAAAGTAATGCATATTGAGGGAATGATGTGTGGACACTGTGAGGCAGCTGTTAAGAAAGCACTGGAGGCACTTCCACAGGTAGACGAAGCAGTTGTAAGCCATGAGGCAGGAACAGCAGAAGTAACACTGAATGCGGAGATCGCAGATGATGTACTGAAGAAGACAGTAGAGGATAAGGACTATACTGTAACATCTGTTGCATAAGAAGAGAGAAAAGTATAGTTAAGGAAAAGTCAGTTTTGCTCATGGAAGAGTTAAAACTGGCTTTTTCTTGTATCATTATGCGTTCAGAAGAAGCAGCAGGTGACGCAGGTTATATATATATACTATGATTTATTATATCTATAGTATACTTTTTATTTGAACCGGCAAAAGAACACTGCTATACTTAATTATAAGTATCATAATGAGGAAGGAACGAAAGTTAATGAGAAAAAATGGAATGCTAATGCCGGTCTCAGCACTTCCGGGGGCATATGGAATAGGATGCTTTTCGAGAGAAGCATATAAATTTGTAGACGTATTAAAAGAAGCCGGACAGAAATTATGGCAGATCCTGCCGCTCGGACAGACGGGATACCACAATATTCAAACGAAAGGATTCTCTGAGAAGGGAATAGAGACGTTTTGGATATTGTGTTTTTCTTTTTGTTTTGTATATGCCAAAACCTCTGATTTTTCATAAAAGTATAATTTTTGACATAAAACGTATGATTTTTTGTACAACAGATATGATTTTTGGTAAAGAAAAAGTATAAAAAATTATAGAATGAGACTGTAATATGTTAAGATGGTATTAATAAAAGGTATGAGGTGTACTATGGGGTTGTTAAAACTGGTGATCGTAGATGATGAGCCGATTCTGCTGGAAGGTCTGGTAAAGACGTATGACTGGAACGGTATGGGATATGAAGTGGTTGGTTTTGCACAGAGCGGAGAGCAGGCGTTAAAGGTAATACGTGAAAAAAAACCACACGTAGTGCTGACAGACATCCGGATGAAACAGATTTCCGGACTTATGGTAATGGAAGAAATCAAGAAAGAGAACCCGGAATGTCAGTTCGTGGTATTAAGTGCATACAGGGATTTTGAATATGCGAAGAAGGCATGTGACCTGGGGGCATTCGCATATCTTCTGAAGCCGATCGAAGATGAAAAATTACAGGCGACGATGACAGATGTCGGTAAAATCTGTGAAGATCAGATCAGAAATGAGGAGAAGTATGACAGTTGGGAGAGACTTCTGAAAAAGGACGGAGATGGATTTTTGCAGGTTGTCGTGCAAAAATATGTCCAGAACCGGTTGCCGGAAGAAAAAGTAGATGAAGTCTTCCATACGCTGCAGGATGTCATGAAGGAAGGAGACCGGTTTATTACAGTATATGCAGATCTTGATCTGGCCTATAAGATTACCAATGAACTGGAATATGAAGCTTCGAGATTTTCCATGGTCAGAATGATTGAAGAAAAGATCGCAGAGAGATTCACATACTGGAAATTCGAGAGTGAAGAAGGACATCGTACATTTATTATAAAGACGCAGGAGAACACAGCGGTACATGAATTGAAAGAACTGCTGGAAGAGGTAAAAAAAGAAGAGAACAGCCCGGTTATTGCAGCAATATCAAAACCATATAAAGGAATCCGCGGAATCAAAAGAAGTTTCGAAGAAGCGCAGAGATTGTTCGCTGTTACAAATGCATCCGGAGCGGGAGTATTTACAATCCCGGAGACTGTTGAAGAAAAAGAGGATAGTCCATATCCGGCGGAGGCAGAGATGATGGTGGTCAACAGCGTGCGGAAGAACGATGCCGCACAGTTAAAGCAGGCATTTGTACATTTTATTTATCAACTGCCACACAGAGAAGAACTGCAATGCCAGTATATGCACAAGATCATGGTAAAGACAGAATTCATGTTAAAAGACAGTTACGGGATGGATGAATCACTGAATCAGCAATTTGAAAATTATTATTCGAATATGAGAAACTTAAAGGCGGCAAAAGCGGTGGATGTCTGTTACAAGATTCTGGGAACTGCTATTGAAAAAAGACTGGAAAATGCAGAGAAGAAAGAGAATAAGGGATCAAAAGAATACATTGCAGCGGCTGTGGCATATATAGATGAACATCTGGATAATGAAGACCTTTCGATTGTATCAGTGGCGACACATGTATATCTGAATCCGGTATATTTTGGACGGGTATTCAAGAATACCTTTCATATGACATTCAAACAATATCTGCTGCAGCGCAGAATGGAGCTGGCAAAGAGACTGCTGGAAGACGGAAGAACCAGCATCGGTAATATCTGCGAGCAGGTCGGAATCAGTAATCCATCCTATTTTTCTCATTTATTTAAAGAATATACAGGACAGCTTCCGAGAGATTACAAAAGGGAATATGAAGTATGAAAAAAAGTAAAATGTCAGGAATCCAGAAAAAGTATCTGAAGTATATGTGTACGCTTCTGATACTGGCACTGGTTCTTTCGAGCATCTGTGTATGGACTTACGTCAGACGGAATATGACAGATGTGATCGTGGATAAGTATGAATTCATGAATGAGAAGATGGGGATAGCACTGGATAATCTGTACCGGAAGACGGATGCTGTGACAGCAGAGATCATCCTGGAAAATGATGTGCAGAAGAGTCTGAAGAATAAAGAACTGCAGGAAGTAGAGAAGAATGCACTGAGCAAATATTTTGCATATATAGATCTGAATTATGTCGCTGATTACTGCTACATTGATAATAAAAAAAATGTGTACGCAAAATCATATTCCCAGATTGGTTATTCGGATTTTCAAAGCAGCGGTCTGCGTGAGAAAATGGGGGATGAGTATGCAAAGACGCAGTGGATCTGGACCCGGGACTACCTGTTTGGTACGGGGGATGAAGCATTGTTTATCGGAAGATATGTGAACAGTATGGATTATGCACATGAGCCTGGAATCGTGTATCTGAAGATGAATCAACAGTTTCTGGAAAATGTGATGGATAAAGACAGGAAGATTGCAAAAGATGTTACAGTGGGGATCATAAGCCCGGAAGGAAAGACTTGCATCCGGCAGGATCCGGAAGATTTCAGTATCGGAAAAAAGACAATGAAGAAGATTACGGAACTGACCAGAACGAAAAAATCCGGTGTGATCGTGCGGGGAAAAAAGATAGAAGGCGGGATTTTACAGGCATACCGGCAGGAAGAGACAGGGATGGTGATCTTTACACTGGTGCCGGATATGGTATTGAATCAGGGACTGACTCAGATATTGATTGTATTACTCGCTATCTATGCGGTGATCGCAGTGCTGGCGTTTGTATTAAGTCTTTATGCATCACAGACATTTACCCGGCCGATCAGACAGATCAGTGATGCCATGACAAGTTTTGATGGAAATGATTTTACACATACCATTCAGATTCATACAGACACAGAACTGGATAAGATCGGGCATGCCTATAACGAGATGTTGAAGAATATCGAAGAGTTCCAGAACGAGGTCAAGAATCAGCAGAAAGAACTAAGAATCAGTGAGATGAATACGCTGATCAGCCAGATCAATCCGCATTTTCTCTATAATACCCTGGATACCATCTATATGCTGGCGCGGATCAACGGCGAAGAGAAGACGATGAAGATGATACAGGCACTGTCAAAGTATCTGCGTCTGTCACTGAGCAAAGGCCGTGAGATTGTGACAGTAGAAGATGAGCTGGAAAATGTAAAAAGTTATATGGAGATCCAGCAGATCCGCAATGAGAATCTGTTCCACTATGAGATCGAATGTGGAGAAGAGCTGAAAACAAGGTGGATATTAAAGCTGATCTTACAGCCAATTGTGGAAAATGCAGTCAAATATGGATTTTGTGATATCTTCGAAGGCGGTCTGATAAGGATCAGTGTCACTGAACAGGCCGGACAGCTTACATTCAGTGTCTATAATAACGGAACTCCGATGGAAGAGCAGGTGGCGGAGAAGTTAAACGGACTGTCGGAGATACCGGTGTCAAAAATGAAAGAAAGTTTTGAAGACAAAAAACATGGTTATGGTGTGATAAATATTATTACGCGACTGCGGTTAAAGTATGGGGAGGATGTGAGATTTTTCTATGAATCTGATACAAATGGAACCGTCTGTGTTATCCAGATCCCGGATGACGGGAAAGAAAACAGTGAACAGTAGACGGATCATGGCAGCAGTGATGGTGATCGTCATGCTGACAGCACTGACCGGCTGTGCGGGAAAAGAGAATACACAGACCAGAAAAAAGAATAAAGTAGTAGAGATCCCAATGATCCTTACCGTAGATTCCAGTACCGGTAATAAGAATGAAGAGGAAGTGGTGGAGCGGTTTAACAGGGCATACAAAGGAAAGTATCATGTAAATGTGGACTGGGTGATGGAGACGGAGGAAGAGTACCGGAAGAATCTGAAACGTATGAATGTGACAGATGAATTACCGGCAATTATCACTGATCTGCGTATGCTTCCGTCTTTCTATCAGATGATGATCAAGAAAGGCAGGATTGAGGACCTGACACCGTACATTAACGAAGATCAGGAATGGAAGGATATGATCGAACCGTCAGTCATGGAATCGGTCCGGGAAGAGGATGGAAAGATTTATCTGGGTCCGATTAGTACGGCGGCATTCGCCTGTTCAGGGGTTTTCTGGAACCGGGAGTTATTTGAACAGGCAGGAATCAGCAGATTCCCTGAGACATGGGAAGAATTCTGGAGATGCTGTGAGAAACTGAAAGCAGCAGGAATCACACCGCTTGCCCTGCATACGGAAGGAACAGCGTGGGCTGCAATGCTGCTTGCAACAGCAGAAGTAGCAGGAAGTGAAGAAGGTGCGGCATTCATGAAGCAATTATACCCGGATACCTATCAGAATGAGCCGGGCCTGGAGATAGCCGGTACATTAAAAAAATTATTTCAATATACGACCCAGGATGCATTACATAATGATTTTGACGTGGCTTATGATAATTTCGTGGCAGGAAATGCCGCGATGATCCCCAATGGTTACTGGATGATTGATCAGATTCCGGAGGAAATGCAGAAAAAAGTATGTTTTTCTACATTTCCTGAAAATAAACTGATAGGATCACCGGAGACATTCGGCTGGGCAGTTGTATCAACTTACAGTGAAAAGGTGAAAAAAGGAGCAGTTGAGTTCCTGAAATTCAGAACGAAACTGAATAAAGAACAGAAAGAAGAGCTGCTGAACAGCAGGACAAGACAGGAAGGAACGCTGCTGGATGATTATCTGAAGGCTTATACGGGAAATCCACAGATTGTACCGAATTATCAGGTAAAGTGGAATTCACTGTTACAGGAGGATGTACTGGGAGAATGTCTGGCGGAACTGGCACAGGGAAAGATAACGGAGCAGGAATTCACGCAGGCAGAAGACGAAAGCATCCGGCAGTTTGAAGAAGAACAATAGATATGTTTTTTTGTATATCAGGTTGTTTTATTGATACAGGGTCTGAGCGCATTTCTGTTAATATAATGACAACAAGAGAAACGAAGGTTTCAAAAAAGAAAGGCGAGGGAAATGAATTATGAAAATGCGTAAAGTTGTATCAGCAATGCTGGTAGCAGCCATGGCAACAGGTATGGTTGCAGGATGCGGAAGTTCTTCTGACAGCAAGTCAGACAAGAAAGACGCAAAAGGAAAAGTATACTACTTAAACTTCAAACCAGAAGCAGATGAGCAGTGGCAGGATCTGGCAAAAGAGTATACAAAAGAGACAGGTGTTGATGTAACAGTTCTTACAGCAGCATCCGGAGAATATGAAAAGACATTAAAATCTGAGATGGCTAAGAGCGATGCTCCGACATTGTTCCAGGTAAACGGACCGGTTGGACTTGCAAGCTGGAAAGATTACTGCTATGACCTGAAAGATTCTGATATCGCAAAAGAGCTTACAAGCGATGACTTCGCTCTGATGGATGGAGACAAGATGTCAGGAATCGCTTATGTAGTAGAAAGCTACGGAATCATTTACAACAAAGAACTGTTAAAGAAAGCAGGATATTCTGCAGATGATATCACTAACTTTGACAGCTTCAAGAAAGTTGTAGAAGACATCACAAAGAATAAGGACAAACTTGGATTCTCAGCATTTACATCCGCTGGTATGGACGGATCATCTGACTGGAGATTCAAAACACATCTGGCAAACCTTCCAATCTACTATGAATACAAAGATGAAGGAATCAATAACACAGATGCAATCAAAGGAACATACCTTGATAACTACCGTCAGATCTGGGATCTCTACATCAACAACGCTACCTGCAAACCAACAGAGCTTTCTACAAAGACAGCTGACGATGCAACAGCAGATTTCGTAACAGGTGATGCAGTATTCTACCAGAATGGTACATGGGAATACAACAACATCAAAGACGTCGGAGATGACAATCTTGGAATCCTTCCAATCTACATCGGTGTAGAAGGCGAAGAAGATCAGGGAATCTGTACAGGTACAGAGAACTACTGGTGTGTAAACTCCAAAGCATCTGAAGACGACATTCAGGCAACACTTGATTTCATGAACTGGTGTGTAACATCTGATGATGGTGTAAAGGCAATGTGCAAAGACATGGGATTCACAATTCCATTTAAGAAGAACCTGGAATCAGACAACGTACTTGTTAACGAAGCAAACAAATATACAGAAGACGGAAAGACTCCTGTATCTTGGAACTTCTCAACAATGCCATCAGAAGAGTGGAAGAACGGAGTAGGTTCTGCACTGACAAGTTATGCAGCAGATCAGACAGATGCAAACTGGGCAAAAGTTACAACAGCATTCGTTGATGGATGGGCAAAAGAAGCTGCAGCAGCAAAATAAAAATATTAATATCGTAACAATCAAGAATAGTTATATGAAGTGAGTAGTGGCGGGCGGTTGTAAGAAACGTCCGCCGCTTTTACTGAAAAAGTGCAGGGAAATGAGACGAAGATTCTCTGCATGGAAGGAGGAATTTATTATGGAAAAATCCATTAAACGTTATATGCCGATTTTCGTGCTTCCAACGTTTTTTGCATTTATTCTTGGCTTTATCGTTCCTTTTATTATGGGAATCTGGCTTTCATTTTGTAAATTTACAACAGTAACCGATGCAAAATTTGTAGGATTTTCAAACTACATAGAAGCGCTTAAGGATACAGCATTCCGTCATTCATTCTGGTATACGGTACTGTTTGCGATCGCATCGCTTCTGATCATCAATATCATTGCATTTGCACTTGCAATGGCACTGACAAAAGAGATGCATGGAACGAATATTTTCCGTACGATCTTTTTCATGCCAAACCTGATCGGTGGTATCGTGCTTGGATATATCTGGCAGCTGATCTTTAATGGTATACTTTCCAGATATGGTACGGCACTTGCGTTAAATGAGTGGTATGGTTTCTGGGGACTGATCATTCTGGTAAGCTGGCAGCAGATTGGATATATGATGATCATCTATATCGCAGGTCTTCAGTCTATTCCAGGTGACGTTATTGAAGCAGCAGAGATTGACGGGGCAAATAAGATCCAGACATTATTCAAGGTAACCATTCCGATGATGATGCCATCAATTACAATCTGTATGTTCCTGTCAATTACAAATGGATTCAAGTTATTCGATCAGAACCTGTCACTGACAGCCGGTGAACCGTCTAAGATGTCTGAGATGATGGCACTTAATATCTTCAATACATTCTACGGACGTACCGGATGGGAAGGTGTCGGACAGGCGAAGGCAGTCATCTTCTTTGTAATCGTAGTTGTGATCGGTATGATCCAGTTACGTGCAACACGTTCTAAGGAGGTACAGCAGTAATGAAGAAAAAAGCAAGCAAATTAAGCTGGTTTGGAACAGGCGCATTTACGATCATAGGTATTGTATATATCATGCCAATCCTGATCGTGCTGATCAATTCATTTAAAAATAAAGTATTTATCAACAAGGAACCGTTCAAACTTCCGACAAAGCAGACCTGGGTAGGACTTGAAAACTTTATGTCTGCTATTGACAAATATGAGTTGCTGAGTGCAGTCGGCTGGACTGTATTTATCACAGTTGGTTCTGTACTTGTGATCCTTGTATGTACTTCTATGTGTGCATGGTATATTACAAGAGTAAACAGTAAGTTTACAAAACTGTT
>NZ_CAKRAH010000070.1 GCF_934294775.1 uncultured Dorea sp. | reverse complement strand
CCTATGCTGTACAGGCATTCTGCAGAATCTCATTTAAAGCATTTCCGCTGCTTGTATGGCATCTTACGATCTGTGCATTGCATTTTTCTGCTTCTGTTACTGCACAGTGCACCATCTTATGAGATACTGTATTGGTAAATAAGATCAACAGATCCGGACTTCCGATCTTCTCACTTAAATTTCCTGACATCTGTGTGAATACTTTCGCTTTACATTTGTATTCTTTACAGATTTTTTTATATTGATGAACCATTCTGTCGTGTCCGCCTACAATTACTACACTCATGTATTGCCTCCTTTTATGTATGTTGGTTAGTTTTATCTAACTAGTATAATACATGATTTTTGTAAAAATAGGAAGAGGATATGTTGAGAACTTTTCTCAATATATTTTCTTTTCAAAAGTTCATTCACACATTTTTATTCCATATTCTTGAATATACTTATTCCATATGGTATATTTATTATATAAAGAACAACCGCCCACAAAGGGTTGACCTAATGAATTTAATTGTAGTACAGAATTACCACCTCTTCACTCAGCCAAAGGATATCATATCAAAGTTCCGGGGTGGTTTTTCTATGCAAAAATGTTATCCTGTTTTTTTAACTTTCCGCAAACAACTTCTGCAGCATACGGATATTATCCTTATCTTTTTCCTTTTCTTCTTTCGTCAATTCATCATATGGTATCAGATCCTTGTGGATCCGAAGCGTGGCATCTTTTCTCGCACCATTTTTCGGAATTCCCATTCGCCAGTTGTGGAACTGATGATACCTGCACCACCGGATATGTTCGAGTTCTGCCAGAAGTTCCATCTGTTTCTGGCTCAGTCCGGCAGCATCCATACTCCATCCGTCTGTCTTCATCATATGTACCCGTATCTTATGATAATCGGCCGCACTAACATTGGAATATCTCGTAAATCCATCCAGTTTTCCCCATTCCAGTTCCATATTTTCCGAATTTTCCTCCACGCCTCCGTACAGATGTGCATAATGAAGATTCAATTTCTTTGCATGTTCGAACATCTCTGTTCCCAGTACGTTGGCCGGATTCCATGCTTCTTTTTCCCATTCCACTACATGCAGACGTTCTCTTCCCGATAACAGTTCAAATCCATCGTCTTCCACCGTAAATACTTCAAAAGCAGTACCCGTTGTGGATGCCAGAAGCTTTCCTGCCATTCCAAGCTGCCCTTTCTGTGGGAGCAGAAGGATCCTGTCTGCAGATTCCAGAAGCGGTATGTTCTCATACCAGTGCTCTGCATGAAAGATCACTGGGTCACTCATCTTGGGCAGTTCTCTGTGCGAAGCCTGAAATTCTGCTCCGTCTCCAAAGATATGATACTCGATACACTGTTTTGGATCAAAGATATTATCCTGCAGTGCATATTCCAGAAGTTTTTCCCCCAGAAGTCCGAATCCCAGGAATACGATCTGCAAATGATGCCCTTGCACACAGGAAGTTTCATACAGGCAATTCCTTCTCCAATATAATCTGGCCGCCGTTTCTTCCGGACAAAACAGGCGTAAATGTGGATCCAGGATTCCCTCTGCCGCGAGATTTTCGGATTTCAGATAAACGGTATGCCCTGAAAATGCTTCTCTGTGCTGTCCGTAAAACCGGAAATTCTCGTCCTCATTTCCAAGAAGCAGGTATTTCTTCGCTTTCACCCACTCCCAGCCTTCTCCGGCATCTATCCCACACCTTCCCAGTGCCTGTACCATTTCTTTCCTGTGGATATCATCCCCATATACGGCAATGCTGTCCCCGCGGTAATACCGTAGCAACTGCAATATCTTTCCACGGATCTTTGATATCGACATCAGAACTCCACTGGCCGTCATAAGCGGAGCTGTCCATCTGGCAATCTCGATCAGTATATTCGGCGGTGAATCCGAATAATTCAGGAAATACATCTCCATACTCAGAAACAGCGAATCCACCACCGGCTGACCATCCAGAACCGTAAATCCTGTAACACCCATGACAAACGGAATCAGGATCAACAGATATTTTCCTATATTGCTTTTCTTCTCTTTCATTCTTTTTTCCTTTTTCTCCTATGATCTCTTTACCACCTGTACAATATAGTACATCAGCGGAATCTGATTCTTACTTTGTTCTTCTATGATTTCAGAAATCTTCTGTTCGATCTGGATCTGCGCTTTCTCCGAATACATATCCAGGTCATACAGTTCTTCCAGCTGTGACTTCAAAATCTCTTTTTCGTATTCTTCCATTCCGACAAGACACGCTTCTTTGAACTGTTTGTCCAAAACAGATAAATAACTGTTTACCCACTCTGTTTCATCAGACTCCGGTCTTGATTTTACCAGGATGTCCCGATCCACATCATAAGAATCTGCTGTCTTATTGATACGCCAGCTTTCTTCAATTCCTGTATCCTCTCTTTTTAACCAGTTTCTGCAACGTCTGGAATTATCCAGTATTTTCTTCTTGTATATCTGTTTCTTTTCTTTACTTGCAGTATCGTATCTTTTCAGATAGATATCTGCGACTGCACAGAACAGATCAAGCCAGTTTTTCTGATCATCTTCTAATATCTCCGGCTGTTCTTCCCACAGCTTTTCAAGCTGCTCCAGTTCCGAACTATATGTATCTGTAAAATATGTAAGTTGTTCTGTCTCCATCTGACTGATCCATATAAAGCGGGACATCTTCAAACGGACTCCCCACTTTTTCTCTCCCATTTCGTATCTTATCTGTCCACATTTCATATTCATCTGCATTAGTCTCTGGGCCCATTCTCGACTGTTTTGCTCTGAATCAGACAAATACATTTCTGTATACAACTTTTCCTGCAGTTGCATATCTTCCAGCATAATCTTTGGATCTATATGCTCTTTTTCATCCATCTGTATCAAATGCTTTCCGATGATTCTGCAGACAGTTACAAAATGCTTGCTTCCCAACGGCTTATCTATATCCACATAAAACAATGATTTTTTCAGATATGCCCGCAACGCCTGCCGGTCCAGAGCTTCTTTTCTTTCTTTGATCTTCAGTGCATATAAGATCCCTGGTGCAATAAAATTACTGATTCTGTCAGATTCTATCATGTCTTTGTATTTCTGCATATATTCTTCTATGCGAACGATTAATTTTTCATTGAGTGGAAGAGTTTCTGTATGCTCAGCCTCTCCTAATATATACAGACATTCCTTATATTTTCCCTGATTGCAATACAGCATACCAAGTCTGAAGGTCAGTTTTCTATAATCCTGCAGACTGCCTCTTGCTTTTAACGTTTCTCTGATGCTTTCTTCCAGAGGAATGTTATACATACATGCTTTCACAAGTTCTGTGGCATCATCCTCTCCATCTACTACAAGTCTGGTCAATATCTCCGGATTCCTGATTTCCAGTCCTTCAACACCTTCTGTCTCATCTGCTTCTGGTTTATTTTTTCTGACACACAGGCCACATAATATATGTTTCAAACTTACTGGTATCGTAGAATTTTTACACAAAGCATACATACGAAAGGCCTGCTTTTCGATTATCGGTCTCAGCCTGATATCTCCATCCGGTGTATGATTTTTTAATATTTCTTCATACAACCAGTCGATATGTTGTATAATCGATGCATCCTCTCCAAATTCCGCCATCAAAAGAGCTATCTCTGTCCGTTGCAATATCTGGTAAATTTCTTCTTCGGATTTTATTTTCCTATCTTCTTCCAATAGATTTTTTTCTTTTAAAAGGAAGCCACCTTCTGTATAATTTATTATCTCATATATCTGTGTCAGCCAGAATTTAGCATCTTCTACTCTTCTCTCTGCGACCGCCATCCGGAGCTGTATGAAGAATTCTTCTTTTGTCATTTTCACGTAACTTTCCGGTTTATTTTTTAACATCCACTCTTTCGAAAGTTCCTGCATGATTTTCTGATACTTTTGGAAAATAAGATTTGCTTTTTCTATTTCGTCAAACCAGATCATAGCTCCTGCCGCAAAAAGCAGATTATCCGCCTGATAAAACAGCTGCCATTTATCAGGTCGTACGATCACGATCTCATTTTCAATTTCTTTTAATCGGTTCATCCACAGAAGAGTGCTTTCTTTTTCATATCTGTATGTATAATATTCCATGGCATAGCGACATATCCATCGGAGATTACTTATATTTCCAAATTCTTCCTCTTTTATCTGCATATAGAAATTGTATACATCATCCAGATCTTGTTTCTGTAATTTCTGATTTCCCCAGATTGCCTTTTTGCTTCTTATTTTTATCCGTTCTGTTTTTGCATCCATTTCCAACAAATAGACGATATCCGGCAGTTTTTCTGCTCCGAATTCTTTGTCACGTTTTTTTACTTTGTCTATATATTCCAGACAGTCATCCAGCTCTTCTAATAATTCCTGCGCCGGCTTTGTCCCTTTTTGAATATTCACACACTGCAGGTAAATACAAAGGAAACTATGTCGTACGATCTGTATGTCATATTTCTCCACTGCTTCTTTCTGAACTTTCAATGCCTTACTTATATATTTTTCCTGATACTCTTTCTTTACCAGACCGCACATTGCCCAAAGACAGTAGGCATACTGAACATAAGACTTTACATTGTCCTGAAACCAGTAATTTCTCTCACATTCCGGTAACAATTCCCGGTATAACTTATATGCTTCATGTGTATTTTTTTCATCAAAATAGCCATCTGCCATGCCAATCTTCTGATCCGTCTGCTCCTCAGAGTCTTTCCACAGATATATCACATAATTCTTTTCATAGGTTTCCATCATCGATTGTATGTGATCATATAATTTCTTTTCGTTTTCCGATGCACATTCATCCGGCATCCTTTTCATAGCAACATATCTGATCATTCTGTAATCTTTTGCAATCTCGTCCGGATTTTTCAGAATGATCTCATACATGTTTTCCAGCATAGCGCCGGCTGCCTGTCCCACGAGCTCACTCAGATAACTTCTGTCCTGAACCATTTCCCAGAATACTTCTTCTGATTTTCCTGTTTTGTCTTCTTTTATGTTCTCTAATGCCCGGATCCCCGCCGACACGTCCTCTGACTTCCACGCATAATACAGTTGTAAACCGGAAAATGCTTTTCCTTTGTGTTCATAATAGTGGAGGAACTCTTTTTCATAACGCTTTCTCTCTTCTTCGGTCATATTTTCCAGAAAATACTTACGGTTCGATGTATGTCTGAAATTCCATCTTCCATTTTCATCCTCATCGAAGAAATCATATAGATAATACAGTAATTCTTCCAGGATCATCCTTGGAAAATAAGCCTGCTGCTCCAGATATTCCTGCAGTTCTTCAATTTTCATACCTCCCGCACTGACAGCAAGGATTTCCATCATTTCTGTCGGCTCTGCCGCCCGTTTCCCGTCTATAGCAAAGTTACTGTATTCCCGGTAATCGGCAATCTTGTCAAATGCATCTATTATCACATTTTCTGCAAGTGCTTCTATCGTCTCAGGAACTTTCTCTACAAGCCGACACATATACTCTGTAATTCCGGTCATGCCATGCGACAGTTGTTCTGCCATCTCAAAATCTCTCTGATTCAGCATGAAGAGCTTCTGCATGAGCAGCGATAATCCATATGGATTCTTCGCATTCGGATTCTTCCGTATTTTCCGCAAAACTGCCATATCCAGTTTCTTTCCACGTCTTGTTGCATGCTTTTGTGCTATAGATTCTATCTCACTTTCTTCCAGGTCTTTGATCGGATAGCTCATCAGATTGCTGATCTTCTGCTCCAGCATGACCGTCATCTCTCTGGATGTACTGATCACAACGGAAAATCTGATGTTCTCTTTATTATATTCCTTAATATACCAGGACAACCAGGCAAGAAGATGTACCACGTCTCCTTTCAGATGTTCCACCCCATCGATCAGAACCATCTTATGCTCGCCCTCTTGTCTTTCTATCCAGTATTCAAAAACTGACTGAAATGTCTTTACATCGTTACATCTTTCATTTTTGCAATAATACAGTAATGTCCGGACTCCGCATGCCTCCTGAAGTTCCGAGATTCTGGACAGCAACATCGTCTTTCCACATCCTGCATCCCCATAAAAGCAGAAAATCTGCCGGCGCAGCAGCGCCAGTGCCCCCAGTTCTTCCAGTTTGTATCTGCCAACGTAATATTTTAAATGCCGCTCCCGTTCTGCCTTTGCATTGCGGATGATCCGCTGTTCCATTGTCTGCTCTGTTTCTTCTATATTTAAATCTTCTTTTAGCAGTTGATTTATTTTTTCTTCCACATCTCCGGCAAAGGTATCCAATGCAACAATTTTCTGACTTTCGTCACTCCATTCCCCGCTGTACTCCATCACGACCGCATCCGGGTTCTGTCTGATCTGTTCTTTAAATTTCTGAAGACGTATCCGGTGTTCTTCACTTTCTGCGTCATAAAATCTTCTTTTTTCCTCCGGTATGCTGTTGATCACTTCACTGTTGCGGAAGCAGAAAATGCAGTGCTTTAGATTCTCCTGCTCTTTTAAAGCACCGTACAGGATCTCCATCTGTGTGATACTCAAATTCTCCCTGTATAACTCCGAAAGACGTTCATCCTGTATCTCATCTACGACTTTCTGATCCGGTATCCATCCGTACCGCTCCCCGATCAGTATGATCATATATGGTTTGCAGCGGTCAATGGTGTCAATGCAGATCTTAACTACATGTCTGCCGCTTTCTTCTTCTGACATATTCGAAGTATCCACGCCCCAGCGCAGATCCAGGCCTTCGATATCTTCTCCGTATGCTTCTAATTGTTTTCTGATTCTTGGAAATACTCTCTGATGCAGGATATCCCGTTCTGCCTGCATGTCGCTGAATGTGCTGGATATAAAGAAAGATTTCATGATTTTTATCCTCCCTGCTTTTTATATCATTATACCTTTTTTTAGAGGGAGTTTCTACTTAATTCACTAAGCCAGATCCCCGAGACGTAATAAAAACTTACAGTTCTCCATTTAATTATTATGGCGGCTGTCATTGCTTTCTTTCCAAGTGTTCCAAGTGTATCCTGTGCCATATCCAGTGCTCCCGCTCCTGTAATTATCTGTCCAGTTACGATAAATTCTCTTGCCATAGTACCTCCGCCTACAAGTATATGTTCGGCTTTCATCCTATATCCTGTTCAATTATAGCATAGTATACTTTTCTTATATTTTTTATTAATTTCATATTGATTTTGGGATTTTTAATTGATAAAATAAATTTAGGCTTTTGCCTAAGGTGCTACTTCACTTTTGACGTGAATGGCGGTTCGCTTTGTGCGGAGAGTATACAATAGCTCCGATTACATACATATCTCTTTCAGAGAAATCTACGAAAGGAGACTTATTGCCTATGCTGACCATAACTGACCTGATTGCAGTGATTTCACTGTGTGCGACTTTTTATAGTCTTGGGTATGTGCGTGGAAAGCATGACTCAAAGACAAAGAAATAACCGCCCATCGTCCTGGCAAACATGAGCGGTTATTTTTATAACACTTTTTAATCAGGCGAACCGTCATATCGGTAGCACCTTTTATATTCTTATATTAACATCACTATTTTCCCCTGTCAAATACTATTTGCTTTTCATTTCCTTTTCCAAGGTTCATAAAATTCTTACGCTTCAGTGCTTCCTTCCCAGGTACCTACTCTTCTCGAACCTGCGTTCTCATCGAACCAGTGTGTCGTTACAGTCTTTGCTCTTGTGAAGAAACGGTATCCGTCTCTTCCAAGTACATGCAGGTCTCCGAAGAACGAATCTTTATTTCCTGAGAATGGGAAATATGCAGTCGGAACAGGAATTCCTACGTTGATTCCTACCATTCCGCCATCGGTATCCATTGCGAATCTACGGCTGTAGTATCCGCTCTGAGTGAAGATGCAGGAACCATTTGCAAATGGGTTGGCATTCATGATCTTGATTCCTTCTTCATAATCTTTCACACGTTTGATACATGTTACCGGTCCGAAGATTTCTCTGTCCCCGACTGTCATTCCCGGTTTTACGTGGTCTAAGATTGTCGGTCCTACAAAGAATCCGTTCTCATATCCCGGAACTTTTACGTCTCTTCCGTCTAATACCAGTTCTGCTCCTTCATCGATACCTTTCTGGATCCAGTCACAGATCTTTGCTTTGTGTCCTGCATTGACTACCGGGCCGAGATCTGTAGCTTCTTCATATGCACATCCAAGCTTCATTGCTTCTGCTTTTTTCTTGAGAAGTGCTACGAAATCATCTGCGATGCTTTCCTGTACACATACAACAGGAAGTGCCATACATCTCATTCCTGCACATCCATATGTAGAGTTGATGATCGCATTGACCGTTGCTTCCAGATTGCAGTCCTCTAATACCAGTGCATGGTTCTTAGCTTCTGTCTGTGCCTGTACACGTTTTCCATGCTCTGCTGCTTTGGAGTATACCTGCTTTCCGACACCTGTTGTTCCTACAAAGGTTACTGCTTTGACTCTCTCATCGGTAAGAAGGATGTCTGCCTCTACACGGCTGCATGTAACCAGGTTAACAACACCTTTCGGGAATCCGCCTTCTGTATAAAAGAGTTCCATAATTCTCATTGCAGTCAGTGGTGTCTGTGAGCTTGCTTTTAATACAACTGTATTACCACATGCGATAGAAAGTGGAACCATCCATCCCCATGGAATCATTGCAGGGAAGTTCATTGGAACGATACCTGCTGTTACTCCAAGTGGGAATCGGTAAGTTGCTGTATCATAATTTGTAGTTACCTGCATAGCTGCATCTCCCTGGATCATAGCTGGAAGTGCGCATGCTTCTTCTGTCGGCTCGATGGCTTTCTGCACATCACCTCTTGCTTCTTTGATGTTCTTTCCAAGTTCTTTCGCACAGAGAACCGCCAATTCCTCTTTGTGTGCGTATAAGATATCTCTCCATTTGAACATGTACTGCTGTCTCTTTGCCAGTGATAATCTGGACCATGCCGGGAATGCTGCCTGTGCGGAAGCGATTGCTTCTTCTACTTCATCAGCGGTACAGCATGGAACCTGTGCAATCACTTCTCCTGTACTGGAATCAGTAACATCCATGTACTTTTCTGTCTTTGATTCTTTCCATTCGCCATTTACACAATAGCCCATTTTTTTGATTTCGCTCATTTTTGTTCCCTCTTTCTTGCGTTTTTATTTGATATTTACATCATGTAATTTATGTAAATATTTTTCTTACTCATCTACTTCATTCAGCGGCATCTCACAGTTGAACACTTCAATATGATGTCTCACATTCTCATACGTTCCCTGTACCATAGCCACATTCAGATCAAAGTAGTTGTGTACTCCTTCTGACTTCAGATACTCTTCTGCATGTTTCGTCAGACGGTTAAAGCTTGCTGTCGCAATATTCACTTTCACGATTCCAAGTTCGATTGCCTTTCGAAAATCTGCATCCGTAATTCCACTTCCGCCATGAAGGACTAACGGAATGCCTGTCTTATCATGAATCTGCTCCAGCACATCGAATGCAAGCTTTGGTGCTACCGGATAATTGCCATGCGCATTTCCAATCGCAACTGCCAGTGCATCGATTCCGGTACGTTCGACAAATACTTTTGCATCATCCGGATTCGTACAGCGGATTCCGTGATCTTCGCTTCCATCTTCACTTCCGCCTACCAGTCCAAGCTCCGCCTCTACAGTTGCCCCATATTTCTTTGCCAGTTCTACTACCTTTGCGGTACGTTTGATGTTTTCTTCAAATGGATATGTAGAGCTGTCAAACATGACAGATGTAAATCCAAGTTCCAGTGCTTTCTCTACCGTCTCCATGGTAAGTCCATGATCCAGATGTACTGCCACGTCTACTTTCGCTTCTTTTGCAGCCTGTACCATCATTGGTCCCATAAGTGCAAGCGGAGAATGTTTCAGTCTTACTTCTGCAATCTGCAAGATGATCGGAGTGTCCAGTTCTTCTGCTGCCTGGATTGCTCCTTTTACCATCTCCATATTTCCAACACTGAATGCGCCGATTCCTCTGTGATTACTCTTCGCACGCTCCAGCAATTCTTTCATCGTTACTAATGCCATCGTTCTTCTGCTCCTTTCCATGTTCTTCCTGTCTTAAGTTATGTCCTAACAGTGTCAGACAGATCAGTGCGATCACTGCAAATACAATTCCCATTCCAAATACCACATGCATGCCGTATCCTTTTCCGGTAATAAATCCCGATAATGCCGGTGCACCGCATGTTGCGATCACGATCCCAAGCATTACAAATCCATAATTTTCTCCGGTATGCTCGATTCCAAAGATCGAACTTGTAAAGGAAGGAAAACTTCCCATGATACCGCCATAGCATCCATACATCAGTATAATTGCTGCTGTCACTGTATATGATCTGGTAAATGTAAGTACTGCCATCGCTGCTACCGATACTGCCAGCACTCCTTTGATACATCCCACTCTTCCTACTTTATCGGAAAGTGTCGGGAGTACCAGCCTGGTTCCTGCATTTACAATGGAACCGATCATAACTGCGCTGACCGCAATTGCCGATGGGATTCCAAGTTCAATCTGATACGTCTGTGATACCGGTGACACCAGGAAATAAGAAATCAATCCAAACAACATCGTTGCAAGAAGCAGATAGAAGTTCTTTGTCTTCATCATCTCTGCGGATGTATACTGCTTTTGTTCTGTCTGTGCTTCTGCATTTCCATTTGCCGCGTTTTGTTCTCTCAATGCCTGTTCGGCTTTTCTTCTCCACTCTTTATCCGGAGCGGTAAAGAAGATTCCACATAAGATCCAGGACACCGTAATCGCTGCGCCGATGATCAGGAATGTCTTTCCCGGTCCTTCTGCCTGCAGGATCTTTCTGCTGATCGGTGCCAGGAAGAATCCGCATAGTCCGTTCGCCGTTACGACCACACCGGATGCGAATCCCGTTCTTCCCGGGAACCATTTCTGGACGGTTGAAATGATCACGGTATAGATGAGTCCCTGTCCGAATCCCTGCATCACGCCATAGGTCAGATACATTGGCAGTGGCGAAGGTACAATTAGGAATGCCGATGCCATAATTCCGGCAGCGAAAATTCCGCCTCCTATCCATACAACAATCTTGGGATTATATTTATCCTGTAATCTTCCACCGATTATATTTCCAAATACGAATGTACTCAGTGCCAGGTAAAAACACATAGACGCTGCTGTCTGGTTCCAGCCGGCCTGTTCCATCACGTATGGCTGATAGATCGACCATACGTGAGGATAACCGGTAAAAAAGATAGCAACGGCACCGAATATCATCGTCAGTAGTCTTTGTCTTTTCTGTGTAGTTGTTAATTCCATAATTTTTCCTCTTCATTCTTGCTTTAACAGGTTCTATTGTTATTTATAACATTTTATTTTTTATCTTACCTACACTATCTTGCTTTTTATTCCTGTTATTTTGCATCCTATACCCATTTACAGATATATTCCTTATCTTAATAATCCAAATTTTTGCATTTCTCTCTTTAACTGCTCCGTATGCTCCGGCTCAAGTTCTGTAAGCGGTGCTCTTACCGTTCCACCGCAAAGTCCCATCAATTCTACGGCTTTCTTTACCGGAATCGGATTTACTTCCGAGAACAATGCATGAATCAACGGCAATGCTTTCAGTTGCAGATTCAGACTTTCTTTTACTTTTCCCTCCAGATAAAGCTGACAGATATCGTGTGCTGCTTTTGGTGCTACATTCGACAATACGGAGATCACTCCTTTTCCGCCGAGTGACATCAGCGGCACGATCTGGTCATCATTTCCGGAATACAGATCTAATTTTCCGTCTGTCAGATCCATCATCTTCACGATATTAGAGAAATCTCCACTTGCTTCCTTGATTGCCACAATGTTATCCACATTGTTCACAAGGTAAGCCACCGTCTCGGCTTCCATCTTACATCCGGTTCTTCCCGGAATGTTATAAAGGACAACCGGTACTTT
>NZ_CAKRAH010000069.1 GCF_934294775.1 uncultured Dorea sp. | reverse complement strand
CTCAGTGGTAGAGCATTCGGCTGTTAACCGAAGGGTCGTTGGTTCGAACCCAACTCGGGGAGTTAAAGACAGAAATCGATTTGGTTTCTGTCTTTTTTTGTATCTTAGATTACTAGAGTGTCTCTGAAAAATCATTCTGTCCCACTTTGCGGGAGATTTGGTCATATATCTTGCAGAAAGCATTTTTAAGACACACTCTAGAAAAAATATAATTATATGACCGGGAGAAACATAATGAAATATATGATAAAAAATGAAGATGGACAAATAGAAATACAGATTATTCGTTCCAAAAGAAAAACTTTGGGATTAGAAGTAAGATATGATGGAAGTGTAACTGCCCGGGTGCCAATGAGGGCATCAAGAAAAATAATAGAAAATTTTATACAGGAGCATGAAGGATGGATTATAAGAAAACGTCAGGAGTGGAGCCTGGCTGGAAATGCAAAAGAAAATAGCAAAGACAGACAAAGGGGATTAAATGTTGTAGATCCGTCAAAAGTGCTTTCTGCAGTAGAGACGGGAGAAGGAAAAGCGAAGATCAGACATCAGATAGAAGAAAAAGTTTTTTATTATGCAAAGCTTATGGGAGTTACATACAATAGAATCACAATGAGAAATCAAAAAACACGATGGGGAAGTTGCAGCAGCCAGGGGAATCTTAACTTTAATAACCGCCTGTTATTTGTCCCGGAGGAATTAGTAGATTATGTGGTAGTACACGAATTGGCGCATCGGAAAGAGATGAACCATTCAAGAGCATTTTGGAATGTGGTGGAGGAATATCTGCCAGATTATAAAGAACGGCGGGCAAAATTAAGAGAATATCATATTGATACAAGCCGATGATGATTTGACAGATGGACAGAATCGTTGGTAGAATAATAGATAATCAATCGAATTCTGGAGGCGTAAAAGGATGAAATATTCCCATATATATAAAACAGATTGCTATAGCATTGCTCTTTGCAGGGCAGAGAATGCACTGACAGCATTTTACGATGAACGACTGAAAGAAGCCGGAATCACAGTAAAACAATTTTGTCTTCTTGAGAATCTAAAAGGATTACAGGAGGCAAATACGGGAGAACTGGCAGAACGGGTGAATCTCGAACGAAGTACTCTGACAAGAAATATACAGATCCTGATTGCAAGAGGCTGGATTTACGACAGGGCAGAAGCTGGAAGACGTGCACATCAATATGCGTTAACAGAAGAGGGAATGCAGATTTTAGAAAAAGCATCTAAGATATGGGATGAAGTGCAAAAGGAAGTAGAAGACATTATTGGAAAAGATAAGGTTAATGAATTTATGGAGACGCTGTATAAGCTCCAGAATTTGAATCGAAAGTAACGGCAAAGTATATAAAAATAATAAAGAACAGAGAACTCAGGTAAATTCTTTGTTCTTTTTTTATACTCAAGTATACAAGAGAAAATACAGCTATGAATGAATTCGTAAAAGGGCTGAGATAAAAGTTTTTGAGTGATTCAATATGCATAGAAACAATATATAGAAAATTACAATAAAAGCAGAAATATATAGAATATGTGCGAAAAATACAAAAATTAACAATGGCTTTGTAAATCAATGACGATGATAAAATTTTCAAATCTGTTAAAATATTAACCTGTTAGGAATAGAAATAAGAGGTCTGGAGTAGGTGAAATGTTTAAAGTAAGTTATTTTTTGGAGGTTCTGCCGATTATTGCAAGTAAGGTTAATGTTACGTTTGAACTGACGATAGCAGCAACAATATTTGCTTTGATCGTGGGTGTAATTATTGCAATCATCGGATACTATAAGATTCCGGGATTGTATCAGCTGAGCAGAGCGTATGTATCCATCATGCGTGGGACACCGGTCGTAGCGCAGCTGTATTTCTTCTATTACGGTATTGCGTTATATAGTGCAATAGTAAGAAATATGACACCATTGATTGCGGTAGCAGTAGTAATGAGTCTGAATATGGGTGCGTTCATGTCAGAAAGTATCAGAGGTGCTCTTTTATCAGTCGATGAAGGACAGAAAGAAGCTGCATATTCATTAGGAATGACGAATTTCCAGCTCGTTACAAGAATTGTAATTCCGCAGGCTGTCCGTGTAGCTTTGCCACCTTTATTTAATGACATCATCAATCTGATCAAGATGACTTCACTGGCATTTATGCTTGGTGTGCCAGATATTATGGGAGCTGCCAAGATTGAAGGAGCCAGAACATTCAGATATTTTGAAATATATGCAGCGGTAATGTTAGTTTACTGGCTGATCATATTTGTACTTGGAATTTTACATAAGTTGTTAGAGAAGAAATGTGCGAATATGTATTAAGTGCCGTCTATTCGAAAGAAACTGCTGGTTCTGTGTATAGCAGATTTTACAGATTCAAGATCTTAAATGGGAAAGCCATTGAGATAGATTCATTATCATTTTGAAAAAGAGGAGAAAAAGTATTATGAAAAAACGTGTATTAGCAGCTTTATTAGTTACTATGATGACAGTTGGAGCACTTGCAGGATGTGGAAGCAGTGCAAAATCTGATGATTCAGATAAGAAGACAACTTCTGAATCAAAAACGGATGATAAGAAAGACTCTGGAAAGAAAGTAACAATCGTTACTGCAGGAACAGGGGAGCCATACAGCCTTATTTCCGATGATGGAAAATGGACTGGTATTGATGCCGATATGTGGGATGAAATCGAAAAACGTACTGGCTGGGATGTTGAAGTAAAACAGGCAGCATTTGACGCTATGTGGGGAGAACTGGATACAGGACGTGTAGATGTAGTTGCAAACTGTCTGGCAGTAAAAGAAGAAAGAACAGAAAAATACAATGCAACAATTCCATATTATGGAGATTCACAGTGTATTATTGTAAATGATGATTCAGATTATAAAACAGCTGATGATTTAAAAGGAAAAACTGTAGGATGTACAAATGGACAGGCAGCACAGACAATCATCGAAGATATGGCAGCTGAAAAAGGATTTACAGTAAAACTTTACGAAGACAGTGCAGTTGGTATGAATGATCTGAAGCTTGGAAGAATTGATGCATATGCCAATACAACAACAAATGTAAATGCATTTACACACAATAACTCAGATGCGAAATTCCGTTTCTTTGATGAGCAGCTTCTTGCTAACAATGTAGCATACTTCCTTGCAAAGACAGATGACGGTGACAAACTTACAGAAGAACTGAACGATGTAATTCAGGATATGTTAGATGACGGAACAGTAGCAAAGATTACTGAAAAGTGGATGTATGCTGATATGACAAAATTAATTCAGAAATAATTAGAGTCAGGAAGATTGAAAAAATATGGGAACAGAAACACAGCTGGTTAAGATTGAACATTTATATAAAGAATTTGATGAGAATACAAAAGTATTAAATGATATCAATCTGACGATCAATAAAAATGAAGTCATTGCAATTTTAGGACCTTCGGGAACAGGAAAATCAACATTGCTTAGATGTCTGAACTATCTGACTGTTCCGACAAAGGGAAAAATCACGATTGGTGATGTAACTGTAGACGCCGAAAAGCATACGAAGAAAGATGTGATCGAACTTCGTAAACATTCTTCTATGGTATTCCAGGGATATAATCTTTTTAAGAATAAGACGGCTCTGGAAAATGTAATGGAAGCTTTGACTGTGGTACAGAAAAAGTCAAAAGCAGAGGCAGAAAAGATTGCTCTTGAATTACTGGATAAAGTAGGAATGAGTGAAAGAAAAGATTTTTATCCTTCGAAGTTGTCGGGTGGTCAGCAGCAGCGTGTGGGAATTGCAAGGGCACTTGCAGTGAATCCGAATGTTGTATTATTTGATGAACCGACATCTGCATTGGACCCGGAACTTGTAGGAGAAGTATTAAATACGATCAAGTCTCTTGCAGAAGAAGGAACTACAATGATACTGGTTACACATGAGATTGGATTTGCCAGAGAAGTTGCATCAAGAATCCTTTTTATGGATGGAGGAGAAATCGCAGCGGATGGAACACCGGACGAGATTATTGATCATCCGGAAAATCAAAGACTTCAGCAGTTCCTGAATTTTGTTAATCGAAAATAGAACAACTGAAAGGTCTGCACAGAGTTTGTGCAGGCCTTTTTTATCGCCATGCGTTCGTAAGGAGCTGCCAGTGGCAGGAGTGGCAGGTCCTGTAGATACCATAGTATGCAAGCTGGCAGCGGCAGGTTCTTTGCATACTCAGAGTATATGAACGGAGTTTCCAGTGGCAGCTTTTGCAGATTTGCAGGCCGGTATGTACGAAAGGAGCAGCGAATGCAGAATATAAACAATATAGATCATATAAACGAGAAAATCAAAAAAATTGCGAAAGAAATAGAGCCGGAACTTATCAGCATCCGGAGAGAATTGCATCAGTATCCGGAACTTGGGATTAATCTTCCCAAAACACATGATATTATCAGCCGGGAACTTTACAAAATTCCGAATCTTACAATCCGTGAACATATGGCAGGCGGATGTGGGATTATTGCGGAACTTCAGGGGAAGAAACCACAGGGGAAAAATCTTCTTCTGCGTGCGGATATTGACGCACTTCCGCTTGAAGAAAAGGCGGTAAATGATTACAGGTCCAAATATCCGGGGTGTATGCATGCATGTGGACATGACGGTCATGCTACGTGGTTGATTGGTGCGGCTAAGATACTGGCAAGGCTTACAGATGAATTTGGCGGCTGTATCAGATTTGCGTTCCAGCCAGGGGAAGAAGTTGGTCTTGGGGCAGATACGATGATAAAGGAAGATAAGGTGTTGGAGAATCCGAAGATAGATATGGCATTTGCGGCACACGGATGGCCGTCGGTAGAAAGCGGAAAGATTGGAATTGTAAGAAGATATGCATTTGGCTGTGTAGGCGGATTCAAGGTTAAGATCATCGGAAAGAAAGGTCATGCATCATGGCCGGAACAGGCGGTGGATCCAATCGCGATTGCAAATGAAATATATCAACATCTGCCAGCAATACTGACAAGAACTGTCAGCGGAACAGAGCCAAAGATTCTTTCGGTTACATATATGCAGGCAGGAGATACTTCTGTCAGCAATATTATTCCGCAGGAATGTGTATTTGGCGGGACAATGAGAGCAGTGAAAAAAGAAGTACTGGAAAAAATACGGGAAGAATTTCACAAAGAAATTGAAGCGGTATGTCAGGTATATGGAGCAGCTTATGAAGCGGATATTGCGATTCACGGGGATGGTGTAAAAAATGCACCGGAATTATTAAACGGAGTAAAAAAAGCAGCGGAAAAGGTGCTTGGAAAAGAAAATGTATATATAATAGAAGATGATAACCTGGGGGGAGAGAATTTCGCGGAATATAGCAGCCGTGTACCGTCGGTCTATATGTTCATCGGAATCAAACCAGAAGAAAGGAAAGAAGTTCCGGGACTTCACAGTCCGGAGTATCAGTTTGATGATTCTGTACTTGCAGGGGCAGCGGCAGCATTTGCCAATATAGCAATTCAGGGAAGTAACGGCAGATTGGAAGCAAATTCGTGAGGAGGCTGAAAGAAAAATGAATTATGCGCTATATGCCACTCACTTGGCAGTAAGAATGCCGGTACGGTCTGGAATGTCTGAAAAACAGGTAAATACAGACAGGAAAAGAAACATGTAAAAATACGAGAGGTGATACAATGGAAGAATTAATTTATGTAGACAGAAGAAATACAAATTGTAATAAATGGGATGGTCAGGAAAAAATGTTCGGAGAAGAAGGGCTCCATGCGATGTGGGTTGCGGATATGGATTTCAGAGTCCCGGAATGTGTAGTGGATGCATTGAAAGAGTATGTGGAATCCGGAGTTTATGGATATTATAAGATTCCGGATGCGTATTATGAAACATTTATCAACTGGGAAAAAGAGCGTCATGGCTATGAAGTGAAAAAGGAATGGATCCGCTTTTCACCGGGAGTCGTTGCGGGATTTCACTGGTTAGTACAGATGCTGACAGAAGAAAATGATGCAGTAATTGTAAATACACCTGTATATTATCCGTTTTTGGATGCAGTAAAGAATAATCACAGAACATTGATCTGCTCAGATCTTAAGAATGAAAATGGGATATATACGATTGATTTTGAAGATTTTGAAAAAAAGATTATAGAACATAACGTAAAATTATTTATCTTATGCTCACCGCATAATCCTGCCGGAAGAGTGTGGAAAAAAGAGGAGTTAAAGCGATTATTTGAGATATGTAAAAAACATCATGTTTTTGTCGTATCAGATGAGATTCATCAGGATCTTGTATTTGGCGAAAACAAGCATATCCCGTCTTTATCAATCGGAGATTATGATGATATGATGGTATCAATTGCCGCAGCGTCTAAGACATTTAACATTGCAGGTGCACAGAATTCGATGGTGATTATACCGGATAAAAAGCTTCGGAAAAAATGGGATGCCTATACAAAAGGCAACAGAATCCAAGGCGGCAATACATTTGGATATGTTGCTGCACAGGCTGCTTATGCTGGTGGAAAAGAATGGCTGGATCAGGTATTAAAGCAGATTGATGAAAACTATCGGTATTTAAAAGCAGAGCTTGCTGAAAAAATGCCGGAAGCTATCGTAACTCCTCTTGAAGGTACCTACCTGTGCTGGATCAATCTGAAAGCATATGTAAGTGCAGACGATATAAAAGAAGTGATTCAGAAAAAGTGTCATCTGGCAGTAGACTATGGCGACTGGTTTGGTGGAGAGAGATTCGGAACATTTATAAGAATGAATCTTGCAACATCCATGGAAAATGTAAAAACTGGCGTGGAAGCGTTAATAAATAATTTAAAGTAAGCGTTAAAAATGCAGGTTGTGTTTATGCTTGCAGGGTTAAGTAATCCAGATAACAGTGTTTAATGAGAAGATAGTTATAGATATTATCAATAAGACAAAAATACATGCGGGTTATTTCTATTTGACAGAAAGGATTTTCTACGAGAAAATAGCTGTATACCTTAGTATGCAAGAGAAGCTGCCAGTTGCCAACGCATCCGTAAGGAGCTGCCAGTGGCAGGTCCTGCAGGTGGCAGGTTCTCTGTATGGAGTGAAGAAATATGTATGAAATTGATGTCTGTTACAAATTGATTTTTGAAGCTATAACGGAAGATCGTGCATTAACGAAAATTGCAGAAAAGATAAATGAATATACAAATGCGAAGGTGATATTTGTGTCAGGGTCTGGAAAGATCCTGGCATATTCGAATGTCTGTGAAACAGATAATAATGAATCGGTACGTCAGAAGCATGTTACAATTGCAGGCCTTGGAATCTTTCATGAAAAGTATGATTCGAAGGGAAGGTATGTGATTACAGAACCGGTAGAAGTATCAAGAAGGCTGGGCGGATATGTAACGATTCTATATGAAGAAAAAGAGTGTCAGGCATTTTTTGGAGAATTGGCAGGTGTGATCGGACAGGCGGTAAAAGGCTATTTTGAAGAAGAATTAAAAGAATGTATGATTAATCAGTCGTTTGAAAAAGCGGTAATAGCATGGAATCTGTTATACGGAGATTCTCAGGAAATATCTGAGGCGGAGAATAGATTAAAACCTCAGTATATGGAAATTTTTATACAGAAAGAGAAGCTTCAGGCTGAAGAAATCGTGTGGATAGAGAAATTGCCGGAAATGTACTGCGTGTATGAAGATGAGAAGGAAATTCTTGTATTGTTATCTGGATTAAATAATAAAATGATTTCTGAAATTTACAAAAAAGTAAAAGAAAAAAAGATATCGTGCAGTATCAGTGAACCATTTTCAGACTTAAAATGGTGTGCGTCAAAATACAGATTATTAAAAAGGATGGCATTAGTCAGTGGAATTGAAAATGATCCGGTCATGAAACGTGAAAAAGAATGGGCAATACAAGGATTATACACATATACATTACCCCTGTTTGAAGAAGCTGGACTTAGTGATTACAGAGTGCTTAAGTTAATTCAGGAAGATGAAGAAAATAAGACCGATCTTTATTATACATTAAAAGTGTACTTGCTGAATGGTAATAATGTGACGATGGCAGCAGAAAATCTGCATATTCATCGTAATACATTAGTATACAGGTTGAAACAGATTAAAGAATGTATAGAAGTTGATTTTAATGATAATGAAATATCACGGGAATTGCTGGCATATATGATGATGTATGATATTTCAAGACAGGAAAAATGAAAGCATAACAAAAAGTAAAGGCTTGATAAGGAGACTAGAGTATGAAGCTGGTTCAGGACTTACCAGAAATATTTGAAGAATTTGGAAAAAAGAAACGGGAAGCATTTCTGGAGATAAAAGAATACAAAGACAGAGGAATTCCAGTTGTTGGTATGTATTGTGCATATTTCCCTACAGAGCTTGCAATAGCAGTGGGGGCAATTCCGGTAGGATTGTGTTCATTTTCCAATGAAACGGTTAGTGCAGCAGAAAGAGATCTTCCGAAAAGTATGTGCCCGCTGGTAAAATCCAGTTATGGATTTGCAATCAGTGACCGGTGTCCATTTTTTCATTTTGCAGATCTTGTAATCGGTGAGACAACCTGTGACGGGAAAAAGAAAATGTATGAGCTGATGTCGGAATTCAAACCGGTCCATGTAATGGAGCTTCCAAACAGCCAGTCGGAAAGAGGACTTGCTTTCTGGAAGAGTGAGATCATACGTACAAAAGAATATTTTGAAGAATTTTTCCATATGGTGATTACGGATCAGAGGATACGGGATGCGGTGCATCTGAATAATCAGATCCGCATGTCGTTAAAAAGTCTGTGTGAATTAATGAAGCTTGATCCTGCTCCGGTATCAGGTGAGGATATCCAGAAGATGGTGCAGGGAAGCAAATACCGGTTTGATTTTGCGACGACTCCCGAGGTGATCAACGAAGTAAGAGAGCGGATTCTGAAAGAATATCAGGAAGGAAAGCATCTTGAAAAAAGACCAAGAATCCTGGTGACCGGGTGTCCAATCGGCGGGGACAGCCTGAAAGTAATCCGGGCGATTGAAGATAATGGTGGTGTGGTTGTGGCAATTGAAAACTGCAGCGGAGTAAGAACATTATCTAATTCAGTGGAAGAAGATACAGATGATATCTATGAGGCAATCGCAAGAAAATACCTTTCTACAGGATGCTCCATTATGACACCGAACGATAACCGGATTGATCTGATCGGAGAAATCATTGATGAATATCATGTGGATGGTGTGGTTGAGATGATCCTGACGGGGTGTCATGCGACCGGAGCAGAATCTATATATATCAGAAAATTTGTGACGGAAGAGAAACATTTGCCATATATAGCGGTTGATACCGATTATTCGACGGCAGATCAGGCACAGATATCAACAAGACTTGAGGCATTCCTTGAGATGATACAGCCGCATCAGGAGAAAAGACTGGATATTAATTACTGCTATAAAATTGTACTAAATGGGATTGTACAGAAGCGCACAGCCAGTGAAATATTAGAAGAAGTGTGGAAATACACCTCTGTTCCGGTAGGAATAAGAAAAGACACTGAAAGTACAGAAACCTGGTTTGGTCTGAATGAGAGTGCTGCATCGGGGAAAAAAGAGCAGAAAATGGAAAAAAGATTCCCGGAAGGCGGCGGAGCTGTCATGGCAATTGTTCCGGAAGATATGCGAAAAGAAGAGATAGAAGAGTTACTTGAAATATTAGTAAAAAGCTATTATATGAAGATGCAGTCAGGAAGGACAGAAGAAAAAGAAATCCCTGATTTTCTATGGATTGTTGGAGAAAACCCGAATGACATGCTTCGGATCAAAGATGGTTTGACAGAAGAAAAAGAAAACCTACAGAATATAAAGATTCAGTATCAGGGTGGAAAAGAATTATTCATGTCAGGTGTACAGGGAAGCAAGATGCGGGGGTATGTGACCGACAAGTGCCGGTGCTATATGAAAGATGAGGATGGAAAGGTTCTGATTGGAAATGGCTTTTCAGAGCTTGACAAAAAAGAGGAGAATAAAAAACTTCAGCAGTATGCACTGAAGCTTGCACTGGGGAAATCTTCAAGAGAAAATGTACTGCTTGTGGAAAACTATTATCATGAACTTGCGATTTCTTACATCAGTAACAGTCTGGGAAAAGAACCGTTATATCTGGACGAACTGGAACGGATCAAAGAAGAAGACCTAAAAAAAGGGAAAGAGCTTTATGAGACGTTATACTGGTATCTCAGAATGAAAAAGAACGTCACACAGACTGCGGCGAAGATGAAAATTCACCGGAATACATTACTTCCGAGAATCGCCAGAATTAATGAATTATTAGAGCTGGATGAGAAAGACGGAATGGAATGCGAGAGAATCCTGATGATGATGGAGATAGAGAAAAATCAGTAGTTGTAATTGCATCACAGATAGAAATTTCAGAAATTGAGGTTTTTGTCTGTGATTTTTTAGTTACGTTTAAAGTTTTTCTGATAAAATGATGTAAAGATGCAAGGAATGTGAGAGCAATCTTTAGAATTATATAAGTGTTACGAGTATAAATTGTGCAGCAATTGGGATGCATCAAAAAATGAATAAAAATGGAAAAATCAGGGAGTGATATAGATGAAATTATTACTGGCGGAAGATGAACGGTCTTTGTCAAAGGCGCTGACGGCAATTCTGGAACATAATGGCTATACAGTTGATGCAGTTTATGATGGCGTAGAAGCATTGGAATATCTGGAGATGGGAGAATACGATGGACTAATTCTGGATATTATGATGCCGAGAATGGACGGAATGACGGCACTTCAGAAAATCAGGGAACAGGGGAATCAGATTCCGATCCTCATGTTGACGGCAAAATCTGAAGTAGACGATAAGGTTGCAGGACTTGATAATGGAGCGAATGATTATCTGACCAAACCATTTGCAAGCAAGGAATTACTTGCGAGGATCCGTGCTATGACAAGAACACAGACTGTAGCAGTGACCAGTGTACTTCAATTTGGGAACATTTCTTTGGATCAGGCGACCAAAGAATTAGCGTCGCCATCGGGAGAATTTCATCTGGCGAATAAAGAATTCCAGGTGATGGAGCTTCTGATGAGTAATCCTAAGAATGTGATCCCGACAGAGCGTATCATGGAAAGAGTCTGGGGATATGACAGCAATGCAGAATTGAATGTAGTCTGGGCTTATATATCGTATCTTAGAAAGAAGCTTACGGCATTGCATGCGGATATCCAGATCAAAGCAACCAGAAATACAGGTTATTCTCTGGAGGTTAAGCAATGATAAAGAAGTTCAGAATACGGTTCATAGCAGTTGCGATGGCATCGATATTTGTGGTGCTGGCGGTAATTCTTGGAGTCATGAATGTGGTCAATTACAGACGTGTTGTCAGGGAAGCAGATAATACGCTACAGATACTGATGGAAAATGACGGCAAATTCCCGGAGCAGCAGCCTGGTGATAATCCGGCAAAAAAAGCAGAGGAAGAAAATGATTCAGAAACAGATGTTTTAGAAAATAACACATCAACGGACAATATAGATGAAAAGAAACAGAGTCCACCTGAAAAACCAGAAGATGATAACGAGGATGACTCAGAAAAAGGCGATTCAGGAAATAATAGTCCGGAAATGAACGGAACAGATAAAAACGATGAGCCGAGAATGTCACCGGAACTTCCATTTGAATCCAGATATTTTACCGTTGTATTAGATTCAGACAATAAAAAAGTGTCTGCTGATACAGGGAAGATTGCAGCGGTCAATGAAAAGACTGCAGTGAAATATGCAAAGACAGTTGCCAAAAAATCTAAAACATCTGGATTTTATTCAGGATACCGTTACATGGTGGAGGAAACAAATGGAGAAAAAATGATTATATTCCTGGATACAGGAAGAAATTTGGGAACCTTTTATTCATTTCTCATAACGAGTATTGCTGCTTCATTTGGCGGTATGCTGGCAGTTCTGATATTGGTTATTGTGCTGTCAAAGAGAATTGTAAAACCGGTGATTGAAAGCTATGAAAAGCAGAAACGCTTCATCACGGATGCAGGACATGAGATCAAGACACCGTTGACGGTTATTGATGCAGATGCGGAAGTTCTGGAGATGGAAGTCGGAGATGACAATGAATGGCTTAGGGATATCAGAAAGCAGACAGTGAAGTTAAAAGAGCTGACGAATAACCTGATCTATCTGTCCAGAATGGAAGAGAGTCAGGAAAATGTCGTAATGATAGATTTTCCGATATCAGATATCGTGGAAGAGACGGCGTCGTCATTCCAGGCACTGGCTGTAACGCAGGAGAAGACATTTGACTGTGAGATCGAACCGATGCTGACCTGTTATGGTAATGAACAGAATATTCAGCGACTCCTGGAAATCCTGTTAGATAATGCCCTGAAATATTCGAATCCGGGCGGACATATTTCCGTAGAACTGAAAAAATACGGCAAGGGAATCAGCCTGAGTGTATACAATACGGCAGAATATGTTTCTAGAGAAAATATTTCACATATATTCGAAAGATTCTACCGTCTGGACGAGTCGAGAAACTCTAAGACGGGAGGATATGGAATCGGACTTTCCATCGCCAGTGCAATCGTGCAGGCACATAAAGGGAAAATCACTGCGGAGACGAAGGATGAGAAATCGTTGAAGATAACGGTATTAATATAAAAAATGAAAAGACAACACTTTGATGCGATTGGGGCATTAGAGCGTGTT
>NZ_CAKRAH010000068.1 GCF_934294775.1 uncultured Dorea sp. | reverse complement strand
TCTCTTTAGAATTTTCAGGGTTGTTGTCTATTGTTTAATTATCAAGGTTCTTTTTGTTTCGCCGTTTAAAATCGGCTTATTTAGTTTATCATATTCATCGACGTTTGTCAAGAACTTTTTAAACTTTTTTTCGATCAGCTTTTCAACCGATCATCGCTATCTTTGTTTCAAACATTCGTTTGCCTCAGCGACAGCTTATTTAGAATATCATACTCAGTTGTGTTTGTCAACTGTTATTTTATCCTTTTTTTCAAAAACAATTCATACCGAATCATTTCCCGATATATAACTTGTTCAACATACACTCTTGCATTCCTACTCATGCATATCTTCTATTATTATATATCTGTAATACTGTCTTCTGCGTCGACTCTGTTACCTCACGGCCTTGTCTCTCGCGACAGCTAGATTAATATATCACAACGGCACTTGAATTGTCAACATTGTTTTTATATTTTCTGCAATTTAGACAATTCTGACAATTTATGGTTTTTATTTTTTCATTTCATAGACAATATGTGTTACTGTTCACACGTTATGCAAACAGTAACGATTTTGCCAATGTTTCGCATATGTCACTTTTGTTCCCGCTTCCATTTTCTTGACACATTCTTTTCTTCATTTTATTATGATGAGTAGGATTGCAGAAATGTGTAGTAACAAAGCAATCCAGGTACATCAGCGGGGTGACAAAGTTTACTTTTAGCACTCTTATTTTTATGATGTAAGTATCAAAACAAATATAGATAGAAGGAGTTATTACATGTTTCATTTATTACTTGCTGTAATTTATCTGGCATTTATCAGTCTGGGACTCCCGGATTCTCTTTTAGGTTCTGCATGGCCCTCCATGTACCCGGCTTTTCATGTACCAGTATCTTATGCAGGAATCGTCTCAATGATCATAGCTGCAGGTACGGTTGTCTCAAGCCTTCAAAGCGACAGACTTACGAAAAAGCTGGGAACCGGAATGATCACTGCTATTAGTGTTGCCACAACTGCTGTTGCTTTATTCGGTTTTTCCATCAGCCATTCCTTTATCGCACTTTGCATATGGGCAATTCCGTATGGTCTTGGTGCTGGAAGTGTAGATGCTGCACTCAATAATTATGTAGCACTTCATTACGCCAGCCGGCACATGAGCTGGCTGCATTGTATGTGGGGTGTCGGTGCTTCCTTTGGACCTTACATTATGGGATATGCATTGTCGCATAATCGCGGCTGGTCTATGGGATACCGGTATATTTCTTTTCTTCAGATTGGACTGACTACAATTTTAATCATCAGTCTTCCTCTCTGGAAGCAGTTTCAAAGTAAAGGCCAAACCTCATCTT
This sequence comes from uncultured Dorea sp., assembly GCF_934294775.1. GTDB lineage: Bacteria > Bacillota > Clostridia > Lachnospirales > Lachnospiraceae > Dorea_A. Next base: position 11,881 of record NZ_CAKRAH010000068.1, on the reverse strand, counting down.
CCGCAAATGAGCACTCACATAATTCAAATTCTGGAGAAACTTTACCGGCTCTTACTTTAAAACAGATTTTTAATATTCCGGGAGCCCGGGAAATCCTGTTTGCATTCTTTTGCTATTCCGCAATTGAACAGACAACTTCTCTTTGGGCGAGTAGTTATCTTGTCCTGCATCTTGGATACTCATCTGAAAAGGCGGCTGGATTTGCAAGTCTTTTCTTTATAGGTATTACTGTTGGAAGAGGTATCAGCGGTTTTATTACATTTAAGCTCAATGATTCTCAGATGATCCATCTTGGTGAAGCTATCATTTTGGTTGGCATATTCGCAGTATTACTACCTTTTGGTAAAACATTTGCTTTAATCGGACTTATCCTTATCGGACTTGGATGTGCACCGATTTATCCATCTATCATCCACTCGACCCCTGCGCATTTTGGTGCTGATAAGTCGCAGGCGATTATCGGTGTCCAGATGGCATTTGCTTATATCGGTACTTGTCTGATGCCGCCACTTTTTGGAATTATTGCACGTTCTGTAAGTGTTGCACTTTTTCCATTTTATCTGGTAATCTTTTTATTCATCATGTTTGCGATGTATGAATTAGTGATAAAAAAAACACATACTGCATAAAAAATCAGGATATACAGCTTTTACTCATCTCTGTATATCCTGATTCTGTTTTTCTTCTCAATCTTTGTATCTGTTAACTACACTTTCCCATGCATCCAATTCCCTAGAGTGTGTCTGAAAAATGCTTTCTGCAAGATATATGTCACCCTATTTCATTACTGACATCTTTCGAATGCATGAATTAATATTTCATTATCGAATATTACATTACTGCTTCTGCGCGATTGCCGCATCTACAACATGTTCTAATAATATAGAAGTTGTGACTCCTCCAACTCCTCTTGGAACCGGCGTGATTGCCTCTACGATCTTCTCAGCTTCTTCAAAGTTCACATCACCGCACAGTTTTCCTTCTTCATTCACATTAATACCAACATCGATTACAATCTGTCCTTCTCTTAAGTAGCTTCCATCGATCACACCGGCCTTTCCTGCTGCAACCACTACAATGTCTGCTTCTTTTACTACCGATGGCATATCTACCGTTCTAGTATGGCATACAGTTACAGTTGCATTTTTCTTGATCAGCATCATTGCTGCCGGTTTTCCTACTACGAGACTTCTTCCTACTACTACTACTTTTTTACCTGTACAGTCGATTCCATAATGATCCAGTACCTTCATACAAGCGCTTGGGGTACATGGTGCATATCCCATATCTTTTCCCATGAATACTCCTGCCATCGAAAGATCCGTGATACCATCTACATCTTTTTCTACTGCCAGCGCATTTACAATCTTATCTTCATTCAGATGCTTTGGAAGTGGTCTGAATAATAGTACTCCGTGAATTTTATCATTTTTATTGACCTCTTCGATCGTCTGTAATACCTCTTCTTCTTTTACGTCTGCAGGCAGTAGGAATTTTTCATATGCTACTCCAAGCGTCTCACAACGTTTTGTTGCGCCTCTTTCATAGGCAATATCATCTTCTCTTTCACCGATACGGATAATTCCAAGTGTCGGTGTGATTCCTTCTGCATTTAATTTTTCTACTTTTGCTTTGATTTCTTCATTAATAGAAGCATTTACTTCTTTTCCTAATAATAATTTTGCCATCTCTGTCCTGTCACTTTCTTTTTATCTCTAAGAGTTTCATTCCTTCATAAAATGTATTGTCTTTTATGTTGAAATGTCCCTCATTTTTCATCTCTGTTCCCTATATGCTCTTCGCATTTTCAGCATCTATCTTTTCTACCATATCTTACCATTTTACCGAATACGGCTATTTACTTCCGCAAATATACGATCAGCCTTTGCTTCATATTCTGTACGCAAGGAATCTGCCAGTTGATTGAGTTTCCCGGCTCTTTCTCTGTCTTTCATTGATTTTGTATTGATGTATACATTCAGTGAAGCGCCCTGCATTGCTGATTTTAAAAGTGTTGCTCCTACTCCGGCATCACTTAACGCAATTCTGCTTCCTTTTTCTGCAAATACTTCAATCAAATCAATTCCTTTTGCACATGTCTTCATGATCTCTATCGGAGCACTGCATGCTACGTTCAATGCTTCTTCCATAATCTCTTCTTTTTTCGCCGCTTCTTCCGGTGTTGATTTTGGAAGACCATACGCTCTGCTGAGTGGTTCAAATGCTTCTGCATCCTTATCCATCAGTTCCAGGAATTCTTTTGCAATCTCATCTGCTTTTTTCTTGCATTCGATGATTTCTTCTTCTACGTCTGCATAAGTTTTCTTTCCTACCGTCAGGCTTCCTACCATATTGCCAAGTGCAATTCCGATTGCCCCGACTAATGCCGAAGCTCCCCCGCCTCCCGGAACGGCAGCTTTACTTGCAAGGACTTCTATAAAATCTTCACATGTCTGGGTTTTAAAGTTTCTATTGTTAGTTTCCATGTTGTACCTCATTTCTTAAAATCATGGGTACATTATACACTGTGCACTCTTTTACTGCAATACAATAAAATCAGGGACAGGTTTTCTTACCCGTCCCTTTTTTTGCAAAACTTATTTAAATCAATTCATCCTTTTTATCAAGAATCGCTCCGCCTGCGCTGCATGCAGGACAAATGCAGTATTTTCCACCATTGGCTTTGGAATCTTCTGCCGCTTCTACCATTGATTTTGCCTGTTCTGCTCCGAATACTTCCGCTCCTTTTTCAGATGATGCAAATCCGATCAATGCATCAACAGATAATACATCCTCTGATAATTCCTGAAGGTATGCTTCTGTAACCGCTTTTTCCTCATCTGTTCCTTCTGCTGCCAGCAAGTTTTTCCGAACGCATAGCGATAAAAATCCTTAAAATGGAAAATTTTTTCATTTTCTCCATCTTAAGGATTCTTTGTCATAATATGTTGTTATATTCCAATAATAATCTTTATTAAAAGCAACGCCAGTACCAGTAATATAATCGGCTTAATAATCTTCACGCCATTTTTCACTACCATGTTGGCTCCAAGGTAGTGTCCGGCAATACTGAATACAGATGCAGCAAGTCCAAGCACCCACAGAATCTTTCCGGCAAGAATAAATGTTATCAATGCGGATATATTAGATGTCAGATTGACTACTTTCACATTCCCGGTTGCTTTTTCCATATCCAGTTTACCCAACTTGGTAAATGCCAGCAATAAAAATGTACCGGTCCCCGGCCCGTAAAATCCATCATAGACCCCGATTACAAATGAACAGGCTGCCATGATCAGATACTGTTTCTTTCTGGTAAATCCTTCCGGGATAACTGCTTTTAAATCTTTGTCTCTGAATACACAGAATGCAACAACCGGAAGCACGAAGATCAATACGGTCTTTAATACTTTATCGCTGATGATCAGTGCAAGATTTGCTCCTCCGATCGATCCAACGAATGCACAGGCCACCGTTCCCGGAACCAGGAAGAGATCGACACATTTACTCTTTACCAGATGCCAGGTCGATACTGCTGTACCTGTTGCTGACGATAACTTGTTCGTTGCAATCGCATTATGTACCGGAATTCCGGCGAACATGTAAGCCGGCAGGGATATCAGCCCTCCGCCTCCTGCAATGGCATCCACAAATCCCGCTAAAAATACCAGCGGACACACAATTAGAAATTCATGTAGATTCATTATTTTTCTCCCTCATATCTTATTCTCTTACAGCTTATATAACATCTTGAACATTTACGTAAATTGTCTTATATCCATCTGTGTCTGTAATGTTTTTCATTGTCTTTACACCAGACTTTTTCTGGATATACTACTGTGTAAAAAAGGCGCCTTATACAAGCGCCTTCCTTTTTGTCCATATCTAATTTATCCTATATGTATTTTTATGTCAAGTTATGCCGGTATGAAAGATATACATTTTTGATCCAAAAATCTTATATGTGGCCTTTATTTTATATTTTTCCAGCCTTTTTACCGCAGTAATTTTCTTATCGATAAGTTACACTGCTTCTTTTTCTATATGTTTTCTCAAAAGTTCTGTAACCGTCTCCAGTACATATTCTTCACCCAGGGAGGTATCAATACACATCTGATAGTTTCCTGACATTCCCCAGATTCTTCTGGTGTAGTATCTGTAGTTATCTGCACGTCTGCGGTCTGTCTGTTCAATCTTGTGTTTTGCGCCCTTTTCATCCAGATTGTCACGTTTCATTACAGTCTGGATTCTTTCTTTTAATGGTGCGCTTAAAAATACACTTACGCATCTTGGATCATCTTTTAAGATTGCGTCTGCACAGCGGCCTACAATTACACAGCTTTCTTTTTCAGCGGCTTCACGTATTACCTTTGCTTCTGCTTCGAAGATCTTATCTTTCGGTGGATGATATTCATCGGAATATGCATACATCTCGTACACCAGATCATAGAGCAGGCTGTTTGTCATATTTTCCTCTCTTTTGGAAATGTATTCCGGTGTGTATCCGGTTGATCCTGCTGCCAGCTGGATGATCTCTTTATCATAAAATGCACAGTTCAGTCGCTTTGCAAGCTTCTCGCCCAGATCACGTCCACCACTTCCATACTGGCGTCCGATTGCAATACAGAATTTCTGATCCGGATTAGCTGTTATTGTATCTGCCATCTCTGATGCAGCATGCTCGCCTGCTGTTTCTTCTGTATTTTCTTTCGTCGTACCAAATAATTTTTCCGGCATGAAGCTTAAGTATCTACCGATGGTTCTTGCAATAAAACCAACTAAAAGTGCTGCAACAACCGTTCCTTCTCTTACTCCGTCAAGTCTTCCTGCAAGAACAAAGGACAGAACAGCCGCAATTACCGACATGCTTACATCAAAACAAATCTTTGTCACACCGAATTCTGTCTTCCATCTGAATACAACCGCACGGACAAACGATTCTCCCGGAAGCATAACTACATCTGCCAGCACTTCCATATATACACCTACTCCCAGAATCAGACATCCGATCAAAAGATCTACAATCTTCACCAGATATGCTGTTGGGTTAACGAATCCCAGAAGCATCATACAGAAATCGATAAAATATCCGAATACTAACGATACCGGTATCTGTAAAAAATGCTCTAATTTAAAATTCTTTCCAAGTAAGATCAACTGCAGCGCAATCAGAAGAATACTGAAGAAGATTGTAAAGTTTCCTAATGTAAATGCATAATTCAGACTCAACACATATGGAATAGATGAGATTGGCGAGGTACCAAGATTCGCTTTCGTGATCAATGCTACTCCGAGTGAGTTTACAAAAAGTCCCAGTATAAAGATGATATATCTCTTTACAATGTGGTTATTTTGTTTCTTTTTTTCCATCATTTTGCTCCTTTCTTATAACAACAACTTCTGTTATCCTATCACCATTGTTCCAAACATGTCAATATAGACATGTTTGTATTTATATATTCATTGCACTTTTTCAAATTTATGTTATAATTTTCTCAAAGTTCGGTGGTGCATTAATATCAGCAGACTATCAAAGTTTGTCTAAAAATGCTTTCTGCAAGAGATATGTCTCAATTTGTGGGAGATTTTTTCTGAATGGGGGCTGCACAGCAGGCTACGTTAGCCGAATGAATGAAAAATATAAAGATTTTTTCTGAACACATAACGCTCAAGAAAGGAATTACCATGGGAACCTTAAAATACGCAATCCTTGGATTATTAAATAAAAAAGAAATGACCGGCTACGAACTTTCCAAAGAATTCGAATCTACACTTTTTGAATTCTGGACTGCCAGTCACAGTCAAATCTATCCGGAATTAAAATCTTTAACGAAAGACGGTCTGATTGAATATCATGTAGAAATTACAGGAACTGTGCTTGAGAAAAAAGTATATACGATTACGGAAGACGGAAAAAAAGAATTCAAAAAATGGGAAGAAACTCTCTATCCGGTCAAGCCTCTTCCCAAAGATGAATTCCGTCTGCAGCTTTTCTTTTCCCACCTGGCTTCACCGGAATTCCGTATTCAGTTATTAGAAGACCAGCTCCGCCAGCATACCGGACGCCTGGATCATCTCAAAGAAAATATGAAGAAATTTACCATAATTCCCCCCAAAGATGACGAAGAATTTACGGATTATCTTGTCTTAAGCGGTGGGGTAATGCGCGAGGAGACCACCTGTAACTGGTTAGAAGAATGTATTAGATTATGCCATAATCATACCACATAACTTACAGACGATTCTCTTACACTTTTCATCATGAATAGTGTAACCATGATCCGCTTAATACCCCAGTGCCTGCTTCCGTTCCATCCAGAAATGTATCCCCGTCGTGGAATCCATCCACCGGTCTTCGTTGAAGTCTTTCACTTCTACCCACTGGCCTTTTCTGTATACAAAGTTCTCATCTACCAGTGACCAGGCCTCTTCAAATTCTTCGGTTTCATCAAAGTTTTTGATCGTAAGCACTTTTGCTTTATTGCACCGGCAGGAAGGCAGTGTTGCAGATGTACGTTTTGCATCTGCCGGAATCAAGAGTTGTACAACTCTGTCGTTGACACATTTTTTATATCCCAGAATCGGTCCCGTCTCCGGACAGCACATGCGGAACCACTGAGTCGCTTCATCTGACTGGATATCATCCAGCTTCGCATGTTCCAGCACTGCTCCGTACAGGTTGGCTCCTTTGATATTGCAGGTTCTCATATCACATTCCCGGAATGCTGCCGTCTTCATATCTGCGTTCTGGAAATTCGCACCATAGAGAGAATTCCCGTCAAATAATGCATTTTCCACGCTGCTGTTCTCAAAATTAACATGTTCAAGTTTTACATTTTGAAAAGAGCTCAGTGAAAAATCCATGTGGTGTAAATCCCATCCGGTAAGATCCATATTTTTAAATTCCCGTTCACGGAGATCTGGGTATTCTCCTGCATCTCTTGCTTTCATCGCATCTATAAGTTCTGCTTCTGTTATCTTTTTCATATCGAACACCTCTCATCATCAGGTCTGTATATTTTTTATTATAGCAAAAATCCCTGAAATATCATCATATATGACAATATTCCAGGGATTTGTATTTACATTTTATCTTTGTCGTTCCTATAGTATTATCGGATTTTTATTTCCAGAACTCTGCATCATCAAAATAATTGATTCTCATAGATGCCTTTACATCGCGAAGGGTCTCAGCTGCTTTTGCTTCTGCAACTCTGCTTCCTTCTTTCAGGATCTCGTATACTTCCGGAAGTTTCTGCTCCCATTCTTTTCTTCTCTCACGAATCGGGCGGAGTTCTGCCTGCAGTACGTTGTTCAGGAATTTCTTCACTTTTACATCTCCAAGACCTCCACGCTGATAGTGAGCCTTTAATTCATCCAGATTGTTATAATCCGGCAGGAATTCTGCAAAATATTCATCCTTGCAGAACGCATCCAGATAGATGAATACCGGGTTGCCTTCTACCTGTCCCGGGTCTTCTACGCGAAGATGGTTCGGGTCTGTGAACATAGACATTACTTTTTTCTTAATATCTGCTTCTTCATCAGACAAATAGATACAGTTTCCAAGTGATTTACTCATCTTAGCCTTTCCATCGATTCCTGGAAGTCTTAAGCATGATTTGTTAGATGGAAGTACGATCTCCGGCTCTGTCAGAGTCTCACCATATACGCTGTTGAACTTGTGTACAATCTCTTTGCACTGCTCGATCATCGGCATCTGATCTTCTCCAACCGGTACTGTAGTAGCACGGAAAGCTGTGATATCTGCTGCCTGGCTGATTGGATAGCAGAAGAATCCTACCGGAATACTTGCTTCAAAGTTTCTCTGCTGGATCTCAGCTTTTACAGTTGGGTTTCTCTGAACCCTGGATACTGTTACAAGGTTCATATAGTAGAATGTAAGCTCTGTCAGTTCCGGAACCATAGACTGGATGAAAATGTGTGATTTTTCCGGGTCGATTCCGCATGCCAGATAATCCAGTGCTACGTTCATAATATTCTGACGTACCTTTTCCGGATGTTCTGCATTGTCTGTCAGTGCCTGCGCATCTGCGATCATGATATAAATCTCATCATAATCTCCTGAATTCTGCAATTTTACACGTTCCTTCAGTGAACCTACATAATGTCCTACATGAAGACGTCCGGTTGGACGGTCACCTGTTAAAATAATCTTACTCATATTACTTGTCTCCTTAGCATATATTTTTAACAACCTGTATGTGTATACAAACTTATTGCCTCTAATTATTTTATTATAATTCTATATAAAGTGAGCGTCAACTAAAAAAATACACCCTGCTACAAAGCATCTGCTAATGTAACACGATGTATTTTTAATCTATATCAATTTCTACATTTCTTATATGATAACGTTCCCGGAGTAAGCCATTACTGCACAATTACCGTACTTTCCGGACACTTTATATTATTTATGCTGCCCCTCTGCTTCCATTTTTACACGCATCTTCGAATTCTTTTAATTTCCGCTTTGCTTCACTGCTCAGATTCTTAGGTACATCTATCTGAACACTTACATACTGATCGCCATGTCTGCTTGCATCTTTCATGGACACGATGCCTTTACCACGCAGACGGATCTTCGTTCCTGACTGTGTTCCCGGATTGATCTTACATACCACTCTTCCCGTCAGCGTCTGCACAACAGCTTCGCCGCCTAACACTGCTGTCGTAAATGGAATGTTCACGGTTGAATATACGTCCATTCCTTTTCGCTCAAATCCTGGTTTTGTGCCGACCTTTACTTTTAATAACAGATCTCCTGCTTTGCCACCGGAAAGTCCCGGCATACCTTTGCCACGTAGACGGATACTCTTTCCATCATCTATACCTGCCGGAATGTGAACTTTCAATGACTGACCGGCTGCGTTGCTTCCCTGCGCATCAGATAACCGGATGATCTTATCTCCGCCAAATGCTGCTTCGTCAAATGTTACATCTATCTCTGCAGTAATATCAGAGCCATCCTGCCTGTATCCCGCATTTCCAAATCCGTCAAATCCACGGCTGTGGAATCCACCGCTACCGGTATGTCTGCCGCTGGATCCTGCATTTCCAAATCCGTCAAATCCATGGAACGCACCACTGCCTCCGCTGCCGGAAAATCCTCCACCAAATATATTCTTCAGGATGTCATCCATGTCGCCACCTTCAAAGTGATATTCGTGAAAGCTTCCATTCGGTCCTGTATAACTATAGGTTCCGCCTCCTGGTCCCTGGCCATATGCGCCCGAACCGCCTGCTCCTGAGGCTCCCCCGTCAAAAGCTGCATGTCCGAACTGATCATATAATTTCTTCTTTTCCGGATCACTCAGCACATTATAGGCTTCGGTAGCTTCTTTAAATTTCTCTTCTGCCTGTGCATTTCCGGCATTTGTATCCGGGTGGTATTTCTTGGCCAGTTTCCGATATGCTCTTTTGATTGCATTCTTGTCTGCACTCCGGCTGATTCCAAGAACATCGTAATAATCTCTTTTTGCCGCCATTGTTCTCCCTCCCGTCATTTATATATATTATCTATTTCAATCTATGTGAACAGGAATTCATAAAACCCTTATTTTTTTATTTATTCTCGGAATTTTACTTGTTCCTGATTATTTTCAACTTCATATTGTCTGTTTTAAGATTTTGCATAGCCATTATCTATCTGTTTTTTATTTCTGACAATTTTCAGCTGCTTAATAATTACTTTTTTCTTTTCATTTACATTTTTCTATGGAAGTTCACCCCGCAGGTCACATGCCTGCGGGGTGCTTCTTAATACCTGCGTATGCAAGAGACGTTGCCGGTGGCAAGTTCTCTATATTATCTTACCGATTCGATGTTTTGCACTCATTATCCTTCAATGGAAATGTAGTGTTTCTTCTCTTCTACTGGTTTTGCTTCTTCTTTCGGAACACTGAATGAAAGGATTCCACTTTCATATTTTGGATGTACATCCTCAACTGTTACGTGTTTTCCTACATAGAAGCTTCTGCTCATGCTGCCTGCATAACGCTCTTTTCTGATGTAGTTACCTTTCTTGTCTTCCTCGTCTTTGTCCAGTCCTTTTGCTGCGCTGACAGTAAGTACTCCGTCTTTTAATTCCATCTGAATCTCATCTTTTTTAAATCCTGGCAGATCAATGTCAATCTCGTATGCTTTCTCTGTCTCTTTTACATCTGTCTTCATTAAGTTCTTAGCGTGTTTTCCGTACAGTTCTTTGTCAACATTCGGGAATGTTGGGAATGAAAAATCGTTCATAAAGTCATCAAATAAGTTTTCTCCAAAAATACTAGGCATCATCATAAGTCATATCTCCTTCCAAATGATAAAAAATTTATAATTAGCACGATCGGAGAATTCCGAGGTGTTGTTTGCTGGAACTTCGGGAGTCTGGATTTTTGAATCTTGTATGAACGCTGTCGGCTTCATATCTTTGATTCTTTATCTCTCTTCCTTTGTTCTATCTGTACTATAGCACGCATTATTAGCACTGTCAAGAGCTGAGTGCTAATATTTTGAGATTTTTTTTGCAAACCTTGATTTTACGCAATGTCATTAACTTTAGCCAAAAGCAGAAATCGTAAGCATTTATAAAACTATGATTCCTGCTTTTTGCTTTTTATATGGGCATACGTATCCCCTTCTCTTTACACTTGTATTTTTTAACTCAGTACGCTCTTTTATGGATATTCGAATATTTTCCTGCTAACCGCCCATTCGTTCTGATATAATGCCGATCAGGACGAATGGGAACAAGATTCTTACTGATATCTTCGTATATTTGCTGAAATAATATATTTTTCTTTTGGTCATCCGTTTCAAGAAGTATATAAATCAGATCATTTTTTAAGATTCCAATACTGACAGTCTGATTGATCATCATTTTATGTTTTCTGTTTGCTTCTTTCTGATCTAGTTCACGCTCTGTGTCTAATATGATATCCTCATATGATATAATTCTTTGATTTCTTCTGTATGAAATTCAGTTTGTGAAAGATTTGTAGCTAAAACTTCTAAACTTCCGTTTTCTAATAGGATTTTTACCATACGCAATGAAATTTCACCTTATTACAGTCACTTTCCAGTATCATACGATTCATGACATCATAAATACAGCCTAATCCTATTTGAGCTTGGGGCTTTGTATTTTTTCGGCTTGCAGAACCATACAGTTTCAGTGTTTCAGCAGTGGTAGGAATATTAATATCTGAGCCGTCAGCGGCTAATCAAAAAAAGCAGGAGATATCTAATCCTTTTAGGAATAAATATCTTCTGCTTTTAAGTTAATGACATTGCTAATATATGAGTTTTTAATTCATGTTCAAGGGCTGATGATATACTAAGAAAAAAAGGAAATAAATTCGGTTGTCGGTATAGATTGCCTGTTTTACTTAGAATCACAAATTGCTCCTTGACCAGAGCAAGCCTGTGAAAATTCAATGTTATGCTCCAAGCGGTAATGGGCAACGTCCATGATGTTGTGGCACTCTGGATAAAACAGAAATTCTTCTGATTTCTGCAATAAATCCTCTACACCGCCACAATAGGGAATCAGTTCTTTGTATGCCTGCTGAACCTCTGGCGATAAATCTATATAAGCAAAGTACAGCTTGTTTAATCGTCTGACAGAAGTTGTCCTTATAATGTCGCCAGCAAAGGGAAGTTTCATATCTGTGATTTGATAATCTATCTGGAATATAAAGTACCACATAATTGTCTACTGGTAATACACGAAGCCCACGGCTTTTCCACGGTTCTTTTTCATATTTTCGATAACGCTCTGGCATCGTATCCAAACTTAATATCTGTTCTTCCAGACGGTCAAGTTGTCCGCTTGCATTTTCCGGCGATTGTAATTCAAAAGCAATATATT
>NZ_CAKRAH010000067.1 GCF_934294775.1 uncultured Dorea sp. | reverse complement strand
CATCTCTTCCATCTCCTCTAACTTCTTTATGCATTTATCATTATAGTACAAAATGACCACTAGTCAATATTTTGTTCAAAATTAATTCTTTTTTTATTTTTCCAAATTATATATACATAGAACCTGCCACTTGCAGCTTCTCTTGCATACTTAGGTATAAAAAATACTTTCTGCAAAATATACCGTAAAGTGAAGTGTGCAAATTGTAGAAATGATTTTTCAAACACACTCCGGCATCCGTATGTTACAATTGATTTATCTTAATTACAAGAATTTTTACACATGGAGCATTCGATATGAAACGTACACATAAGAGAGGACGACGGTTCTTACGCAGGAATTTAATTCATCACTTTGGATACCCGGACCTACATAAAAAGCAACCAGCTCTTTCTGTGCCACTCCGTCATGGTAGAGTGGCTCAGAAAGAGCTGGTTGCTTTTTATTCCGTGTATATCGAATGCGTAAGATATGATGAATGAAACGAAGAGTGTAACCGTGAGCGGTTACGCCCTCCAACTATTTCATACACTTTCGGCTCCAGTCACGACATGAGAAAGCGCTGGTATCCTGTTTGAAGCGCTTTCTCATGGACCGAAAGGCCACAACAAAATAGTGTATTAAACAGCTTCTTTCACTTCCCCAACCGTCTTTCCCTGACGCTTATCATGCATTGCAAATAATCCGGCAAGTAATGTTCCTGAGATGGAATGCCATGTGCATGATACCGCGCAGATGATCGCTGATTCTGGTGTGGATGCGAACTGTGCAGTTGTTGTTGCAAGGTTTGTTGCAAGTCCTGCATTCTGCATACCAACTTCGATAGAGATTGTTCTCTTCTTAGAAGTATTCATACCAACCAGTCTGCCGGCACCATATCCAAACAGATATCCAAGTCCGTTATGAAGTAATACTGCAACAAAAATCACAACACCTGACTGGAAGAATTTCGCTCCCTGTGAAGATACAACTCCACCTACGACACATGCAAGTCCAAGTACTGCGATACCCGGCATGATCTTCTGAAGTTCACGGAATGTCTGTTTCTTTCCAAACAGGTAGTTCAATAAGAATCCAACACCTACAGGAAGGATAACTGTCTCAATGATCGATACGAACATCGGAAGTCCTTTGATCGTAATCTGTGTTCCACTTGCAAGGAATGATACCATAAGCGGTGTCATAACTGGTGAAAGAAGTGTAGATACTGTTGTCATACCTACCGAGAAAGCAACATCTCCTCCGCACAGGTAAGACATAATGTTCGATGACACACCACCAGGACAGCATCCTACAAGAATCAGTCCCAGTGCAATACCATCTGGAAGATTCAGTGCTTTTGAAAGTCCAAATGCAAGAAATGGCATGATCAGATACTGTGCAATCGCACCAACACAGATATCAAACGGGCGCTGTGCCAGAATCTTAAAATCCTCTGTTGTAAGTGTAAGTCCCATACTGAACATGATAATACCAATGATAATAGACTGGCAGGTGAACTTATTCGATACCATATCTGTGAAAAGTGCCAGGTTGACCCAGCCCATCATAGATGGAAGGAAAAATGTAACCACTGCGATTGCGATTACAACAATTGATGTGTAGTCTGATAAAAATTTGCTTGCTTTTTGTAATGTTTTCATTACTATCTTCCTCCTTTAAGCAATCACTGTTCACCAAATTTCTCTTTTTATAACACCTTCAAAACCGCGAACCACGATTTCATACGAAATTTTTGAGTATAAAAAAATCCCTCTTCAGATAAACTCTGAAAAGGGACGAATATAATCCGCGTTACCACCCTAATTCTGCAGAATAAAAATACTCTGCAACACTCTATAACGTACCATCATACGCTTTCCCTGTAACGGGGGATACCGGCGAGGTTTACTGATATTGCTTTCAACCCGCTTCTTAGAGAGGATATCCTTATCTGCTTATTACCTGCTTCCACCAACCGCAGGCTCTCTGTGAAATAACGATAGATACGGCATTGTTCTCATCAACGAATTTCGGTGAACCATATGTTTTTGTATGCACTTATTATAAACCTGTCATTTTAAATGTCAAGCATAATTTTTCACATTTCTTGCATAATATTTCATGCAATCTCTTCCATTTTCTCTTTCAGCTTCGGCTGTATCTCCACCAGTGTCTCCAGTAAAAGCGGGTTAAATGTACCACATTCACCATTCACGATCATCTCAAGTGCCTTCTCATGAGAGAATGCTTTCTTATACGCACGCTCACTGATCAGTGCATCATAGACATCTGCAATGGATACGATCTGCGCCGATATCGGGATCTCTTCTCCCAAAAGACCATCCGGATATCCACGTCCGTCATAACGCTCATGATGCCAGCGGCAGATCTGATATGCGATCTTGATCAGTGGTTCATCTTTGTAGCGATCCATCTTATCAAGCATAGATGCACCGATCAGTGTATGCTGCTTAATCTGTTCGAATTCCTCCGGTGTCAGTTTTCCCGGCTTATTCAATATCTTTTCATCAATTCCGATCTTGCCGATATCATGGAACGCCGATGCCGTTGCGATCATGTGGCATTCATCCGGTGACAATTCGTATTTGTCCGTTTTTTGTACCAGATATTCCAGTAACATTTCCGTCAGGATCTTAATATGCAGTACATGAAGACCACTTTCCTCATTACGGAATTCTACGATCTGGCTTAACACCTCAACCATCATCTGGTTATTTTTCTCTTTTTCTAGAATCTGGTCTGATACCAGTGTCATAAGCCTGCGCTGCTTTGCATACAGCTTGATCGTATTAAACACACGCTGGTATACGATATCACAGTCAAACGGGCGGCTGATATAATCCGATACTCCAAAGTTAAATGCCTTTCTTATGAAGCCTTCTGACTCCTCACTCGATATCATAATAACCGGAATGTCTTCAATCCAGTGATTCCTGTTCATCACCGAAAGCACTTCGAATCCATCCATGACCGGCATAACAATATCCAGAAGTACGACCGAAAGTTTCTTTCCATATTTTCTAATCTTATCTACTGCTTCTTTTCCGTTTTCTGCCTCTATGATATCAAATTCCTCTTTCAGCATCTCGATCAATATCCCACGGTTCAGCTCCGAATCATCTACAACCAGGATCTGCTGTTTTTGCACCTCAGACGCCGTATCATCGTATTCCGTCACGACCATATTCTTCTTTTCCTTGGCCTGATACATCAGATGATCTGCATGCTTCACTGCCGTTTCGATCGTTCCCCCATTATTTAATACTCCGCCGACACTGATCGTCAGCTGGATCTTTGAATAGCCCGGAATAATCGTCTTATTGACCTTCTGCTGGATCATCTGCAGCTTTTTGATAAATGCATCTTCTTCTATGCCAGGCATTACCAGAAGGAACTCATCCCCTCCAAAACGGATCAGACGGTCAGATCTTCTAATACTTCCCTCTATGACATCTGCCACTGTGCAAAGTGCCACATCTCCTGCATTATGTCCATAAGTATCGTTATATAATTTGAAATCATCCAGATCGATCAGCGCAACCCCTGCATTGTCTTTTTTCTCTTTGATCTCATCTTCATAATAACGTCTGTTATAAGTATCTGTAATTGCATCTTTATACAGCTTATCATTGTAATTCATGAACAGATTCACCACTTTTTCATGATCGATCTGTCCAATCTTCCAGTCACTGTCAAGCCCTCTTACCAGCTCCATGACATATGGTTCTCCTTCAATCTCCATATATCTGGTAATCAGCTGATAGAGCTTTCCTTCGAATATTTCGATTTTCCCTTTTTCTTCTTTTGTGTCAAAAGTTTCCTGCACAATGCAGTCATCACAATTCTTTTTGATATTACGTAAATTTTCCGATCCGGATATCCCGACCTTACAGACTTCTTTTTTCTGAGTCTCTGGATTTAGATGAAATAACCGTATCATCTGAAATATTTTTCTAAAATGATATATCTCTGCTTCTGCCTGCTCCATTGTCATGATATCAATCACTCCAATACCTCCCTTTTACGAATATCTATTATCTCTCATTCATATATTGATTCTTTTTTCTGCTGTTATTTTTCAGACACACTCTAAGGATTTCATCCTTCTGTGACTACCGGATTCTTGGCAGATTCCATCTGTAATGTGCTGCCAGAAAACGAATTACCATAACGACTACGGAAGACACTACCATTGCCAGCAATTCTCCAAAATCCCTATACACAAGCACACACACCCATGCCCCGATAATCGAAGCACACGCATAGATATGTTTTACAAAAATGTACGGTGCCACTCCCGCCATCGTATCCCGCAGAAGTCCGCCTCCAACTCCGGTCATTGTTCCCAGAAATACTAATAAGAATGTATTATCGATGTATCCGCAGCTGATTCCTTTCGTTACTCCCATCGCCGAGAAAATTCCAAGTCCTACGGAGTCCATTGCTAACATAACTTTATCATAAAACTCTCCGAACCCATCCTGCAAGTATTTTCTTCGAAAATATATAATAGCAAATACTAAAATGGCCGCAACCACGGCATAGATCACATACACCGGATGCATCAGTGCCGATGGAATCTTCCCAAGTATGACATCACGTATCATTCCACCGCCCACTGCAGTCGAAACCCCAAGTACACATACACCAAATATGTCCATTCCACACTCAATTCCTACCATTGCTCCTGAAGCTGAAAATGCAACTGTTCCGATCAGCTCAATCACAAATATAACCCAATCCTGAATATCCATTTTGTTTCCCCATTCCGTCATATTTTTACTGTTCACACACCTTGCACCCAGTAACTTATATTCTTCTATTCTTTTCGTTCGCAACATTCCACTCTTTGCTGCTTTATTTCTCCTCTCTCAGATCCTCCAGCATCTCTCTGACTGTCTTCCCATATACCGGATGTCTCTTATACGGAGCGATTTCCTCTAACGGCTCCAGTACGAATTCTCTCTTATGCATCTCCACATGCGGAATACATAACTCGTCTTTTTCCATTACCAGATCATCATAGAATATAATATCCAGATCCAGTGTTCTAGGTCCCCAGTGGATAATCCTCTCTCTTCCGGCTTCTTTTTCAATCCGGTTCAGTTCTTTTAATAATTCTTCTGGATACAGGAGAGTCCGCAGTCTCAGACATCCATTTAAGAAATCTGGCTGATCCGTCACACCATACGGCGGTGTTGTGATGAATCCCGATACTTTTTCAACCTTGGTATTACGCACCTCATCCAGTGCTTTTACTGCTTCGTCCAGGTATTTCTGACTGTCACCCATATTAGATCCCAGTGCAATATATGCTGTATGCCACTGTCTCTCAATCTCGACGCTTACCGTCTTAAGCGGAAGCCCCACCGGCGCCCATGGTTTTTTAATCTCCAGTTTTACTTTCTGTAACCCCTCAACCTTAATCAGCATCTCTTCGGCCAGTCCTTCTGCAATCCTCTCAAGCAGCTTAAATGTATGACTCTTTAAATACTCTGTAATAAATGCACTTACTTCCCCATAATGGATCGATGCACTTAATTCATCCTCAAGCCCTGCTTTTCTGGTATCTGTATACAGGACAGCAGACACCACGAACTTCTGCCCCAGTACATTTTCCTCCGGAAATACACCGTGATTGGCGAATACTTCCAGATCCTCTATCTTAATCTTGTCCCATTCCATGTTATAAACCTCACACTCTTACTTATCATAACCTCAGAATCCTGCGTCTCATACTTCATGCTTTCTCATGATCGCCTTTGTCATCTGGATGGCTCTTTTATTCTTCTCTACATCGTGAACTCTGACAAATGCGCATCTTTTCTGGACTCCATAGACGGTTGTAACCATCGTTCCTTCTTCTCTTTGATCTACCGGAAGATCAAGTGTCAGACCGATCACGGATTTCCTGGATGTTCCAAGTAATACCGGGTAGCCCAGTTCATTTAAGATTTCCATCCGGTCAATGATTTCCAGATTCATCTCATATGTTTTTCCAAATCCTACACCCGGATCCAGGATGATCTGGTCATCTGCAATGCCTGCATTCTTTGCAATCCTTACACATTCTTTCATATCATCCATAAAATCTTTCAAAAAATTCTGATATTCTGCCTTCTCACGGTTATGCATCAGACAGCATGCCACATTATATTTTGCGATCACATCTGCCATCTTCTCATCATATTTTAGTCCCCAGATATCATTTACCAGGTCTGCCCCCGCCTGAATGGCTGCTTCTGCCACATGACTCTTATAAGTATCGATGGATACCGGCACGTCAAATTCTTTTTTCAGTGCCTCGATGACCGGTGTCACTCTTGCAATCTCTTCTTCATCTGTGATCTGTATATGTCCCGGACGTGTAGACTCCCCGCCTACATCGATGATATCCACGCCTTCTTCTACCATCTGTCTGGCATGTGCCATCGCTGCACCCATGCCGTTAAATTTTCCACCGTCAGAAAAGGAATCCGGTGTTACATTCAGGATTCCCATAATATATGTGTTATTCTTTGTGTCAAATTCTCTTCCACCTATAATCATATCGTAATCTCCATATTCTTTTCTTCTTTGTCCCAGTTGCATTTCTTTTCTGCTGCGCAGGACAGACACATTCTGGATCTTTTGTCACTTTCGTAAAAAAGCTCCTCTATCTGCTGCATTCCCTCATGTCTTCTTCTGTGTCCTTTTACCGCCAGACAGATCAGTTCTTTTTCCTCATCTGTGAAGTTCACTTCCTCCGGGAGCGAATCCAGAATCCTTCTTGCCACCTTTTCCCCTGCTATCTCATGTGGAATCTGTTCTCTGTACTGGAACGATTTGCCAATATCGTGAAGAACTGCTGCCGTGTAGATCAGTTCCTTTTCATAACCCAGACCTTCTTCCAGATTCTTAATATATGCAATCCTTGCCACATCCAGGAGATGATTCATCTGATGACAGCAAAAAATCCGGTCCGTCTCACAGGATCGGATTCTTTCATAATATTTCTGATATAACTCGTGATTTATAACCGCGTTCAGCCGCGGCATCTTATCTCTTTTCTTTATTTCTTTTTTCATATCTTTACGTTTTTCTGTTTTATTTTAACTCTGTTACAGCTCATACGTTATACCAACCGTAACATTCATCTGTTCTTTATCTGCCAAGAAGCCGGAAGAATCTCTCTTCCAGTGCCGGATCTTCTTCAAATACACCGCGTCTTGCGATTGTAACGGTCTGGCTTCCCGGCTTCTTGATCCCACGCATCGTCATACACATATGCTCGGCCTCAATCATGACCAGTGCGCCTTTTGGCTGCATATGTTCCATCAGTGCATCTGCAATCTGACCGGTCAGCTGCTCCTGAAGCTGCAGTCTTCTGGCAAATACCTCCACCGTCCGTGCAAGCTTACTAAGCCCGACAACCTTACCATCCGGAATATAGGCAATGTGCGCCTTTCCGTAAAATGGAAGAAGATGATGTTCACAGGTTGAATAAAATGTAATATCTTTTTCTACCACCATCTCCTGGCTGTCTACCGTAAATGTTTTGGAAAGATGCGTTCCGGCATCTTCATCCATACCTCCATATATCTCTTCATACATTCTGGCAATACGATCCGGCGTATCAATCAGGCCTTCCCGGTTCACATCTTCTCCCATGCCTTCCAGGAGAAGACGCACTGCCTGTTCTATCTTTTCATGATCAATCATTTTCTTCCTCGTCTTTCTTTATGACTCTTTCTTTGCAGAATTTACTCTTCGTATATCCTCAATTATTGTCTTCCGGTTCCTGATTCATTGTACTCATATCTGTTGTAATAATCCTTCACAGATTCCTGATTCAATACCGGTATGTATTACATTTTCATATCTTTCACACACTGAATTACTTCACTGAGATAGGACAACGAACCACAGGCAACCACTACTCTGTTTTCTTCATCCTCTTTTGCATAATCATACGCTTTTGCCACAGCCTCTTCTATACTCTTTTCAGCTGTTACTGCCAGGAACTTTCCTTTATTCTTCCGGCATGTTTCTTCTTGACATCCACCTGCTATATCCGGTATTTTTTTCTCATCTGTTATTGATTTCTGCGCCGTATTTCTGATGCATTCTGCCAGTTTTTCTCCGGGCAGAGTACGTTCTTTATTCGGAAGATCCACCGTATAGACTCTCGATGCCAGCGGACTTAATATCTGCACAATCTTTTCGTACTCTTTATCTTTGAATACACCCATGATAAATATGATTTCTTTTTCTTTAAAATACCGTTCCAGTGACGTCCGCAATTTCTTCGCCGCATCTTCATTATGTGCACCATCCACGATCACTACCGGTTCTTCCGACAGACAGGTGAACCGTCCGGCCCATCTCGTCTCACGGATGCCATCCCGCACTGCCTCTTCCGTAATCTCATACCCCAGATCCTTAAGGCTATTGATTACTTCCAGTGCTGCCGCCAGATTCTCTCTCTGGCATTCTCCGGCAATCTGACTTTGCATATGCAGATATTCCTTATATGAAAATGTAATTCCCTTATAGTCATCTGCCTCTATCTCCATAAGCTCTGGTTCTGCTTCTACGTAAACACATCCAAGACTTCCGGCCTTTTCCTGCAAAATCTTGCTTATACTTTCCTTCTGTCTTGCCGATACTACTTTACATCCCGGTTTTATAATTCCTGACTTTGTCTGCGCAATCTCCTCAAGCGAATCGCCAATCATGCCCAGATGGTCCACACTGATGGTTGCAAATGCCGCACATACCGTATTCTTTACAATATTCGTCGCATCCGTCTCGCCGCCAAGACCGGTCTCTAATACAACCAGATCACAATTTTTCTTTTTAAAATACAAAAAAGCCATTGCCGTCTCTGTCTCGAACACCGTCGGGACAGGCTGTTCTTTGCTCTTTAGCCGGTCAATCGCTTCTTTTACCTGTTCTGTTATATCTGCAAATTCAGTTTCGGAAATCCATTCTCCATCTACCTGAATCTTTTCCAGATACGAGATTACTGTCGGTGAAACATATCGTCCGGTTTTATATCCTGCCTTACTTAAAATCGTTGAAGTGTATGCAAGCACAGATCCTTTTCCATTCGTTCCTGCAATATGTATGAACTTTAAGTCATCCTGCGGATTTCCCAGCTCACGCAACAGACCTCGAATCGTATCTAAGCCAAGTACACTTCCGTATTTCGACATTTCGTCCAAATATACCCTTGCTTCTTTATAGGTCACGTTCTTATTTTCCTTTCATTTCCATACAGAGAACCTGCCACTGACATCTTCTCCCATGTTCTAAAAAATAATGCTGTCAACCGGATATTCCCGATTAACAGCACTATCATACCACTATTCGATTACTCTAACAAGTAATTACCTGCGTATTTATAGAAATCACTTCTATACAAACAACATCATTTTTTCCAACGTATAGTAAGTCAGACGGATATTCGCAATCTGCTTCGTTACTTGATTCGCCTAAATATTCAATAAGTCACTGAATACTTTCAGTGCTCCGTCTGTCTCATGCGCCAGTACTCGTTTTGCAAGTACTTTACCAAGCTGAACACCTTCCTGGTCGAAGCTGTTCACATTCCATACGAATCCCTGGAACATTACTTTGTTCTCGAAGTGTGCAAGAAGTGCTCCAAGAGATCCCGGATTTACCTGCTCTCCGATGATGATGCTTGATGGACGTCCACCTTCGAAGTTCTTATTGCGGTTCTCATCTGCCTTACCACATGCAAATGCTACGATCTGGGCAGCTACGTTTGCACACAGTTTCTGCTGACTTGTGCTGTCCTGAATTACAACATCTGTTGCCATCTGGCTGTTCTTGTATCCAACAAACTGTAATGGCACAATGTCTGTTCCCTGATGCAGTAACTGATAGAATGAGTGCTGTCCGTTTGTTCCAGGTTCTCCGAAAATAACCGGGCCTGTAGGATAATCAACCGGCTCTCCGAAACGGTTTACAGATTTTCCGTTAGACTCCATATCTAACTGCTGTAAATGTGCCGGGAAGCGGCTCAATGCCTGAGAATACGGAAGTACTGCTGTACTTGGATATCCCAATACATTTCTTTCATATACACCGATCAATGCATCCAGCATTGCAGGGTTTTTGAATACGTCTTTGTTCTTAGACAGTACATCTTCCTTTGCTGCACCTTCCAGGAACTGTGCAAATACTTCCGGACCAAATGCCAGGGATAATACCGCACCTCCAACTGCAGATGTAGAAGAATAACGTCCGCCGATATAGTCATCCATGAAGAATGCGGCAAGGTAATCATCACTCTTAGCCAGTGGAGATGTCTCACTTGTAACAGCGATCATGTGCTTAGAAGCATCCAATCCTGCGTTCTTCAGGGCATCTTTTACGAATGATTCATTGGTCAATGTCTCAAGTGTTGTACCTGATTTTGATACTAATACAAAGATAGAGTGCACCACATCGATAGAATTCAGTACAGCTGCAGCATCATCAGGGTCTACGTTACTGATGAACTTTGCTTCCATCTTAAATGTATCATTTTTCTTTGCCCAGTTTTCAAGTGCAAGATACATTGCACGAGGTCCGAGGTCACTTCCACCGATACCGATCTGAACAACTGTCGTGAATTTTTCACCGGCTCCGTTCGTAATCTCTCCTGCATGTACTTTATTTGCAAAATCTGCAATCTTAGCCTGCTGCTCTGTATAGAATGCACGCTTATCCACGCCGTCAGCTTCTACAGCTTCTCCGAGCTGTCCACGTGTCATGTGGTGAAGTACAAGACGTTTTTCACCTGTGTTGATCACTTCTCCGTTATACAGTGCTTCGAATTTGTCTACCAGCTGTGCTTCGTCTGCTAATTTTGCAAGTGCAGCCAGTACTTTATCATCAACCTGCTTTGCAGCATAGTTATAAGTAAGCCCTTCTGCCATCGGAACGCTGTAATTCTTTACACGTTCTGCTCCGCTTTCTCCTGTCATTGCTTCTACAAGATTTACACGTTCTACATTCTCAAGTTCTTTGAATGATGTAAGGGTATCTAAGTTGTTCCAGGTAATCATAGTATTAGATTCCTCCTTAATAAATATAAATATGTTCTTTCCAGCCTGTTAGTTCAGACCGCATTCTATATAGATAGTAGCATATTTTTTCAATAATAACAATTATTATATCCTGTATATACTATGAATGATAATCTTTTATTGAACCACCGTTTATTCAATGCTATACTAAAAGTAGCGAGTCTGCAAAGGTCTTTTGTAGAGAAAGGACGTTATTTTTATGGTAGAAAATATATTTTTAAAAGACCAGAAACCAATCAGTTTTGCTGATTATCTGTATTATAATCCGGACAGCCGTGAGAATCTTGGAGCTGAGCTTCCGGTTATGGTATACCGCATGCTTGAGTACTCTCTGAAAGACGAACTGATCAAACGTTATGGAAAAGAAGAACAGGTAGAAATCTTCCGGAATGCCGGACGTACTGCCGGTGAATTCTTCGCCAAACAATTCCTTAATATGGACCAGTCACTGGACAAATTTGTCGGTGAGCTTCAGGACCGTATGCAGGAATTAAAGATCGGTGTTCTCCGTATCGAAAACGTAGATGAAGAAAGTGGTAAGATCATCCTGACCGTAGCAGAGGATGCTGACTGTTCCGGGCTTCCGGTTCTTGGCGAAACTGTATGTAATTATGATGAGGGATTCATCTCTGGAATTCTTTCTGTGTATTCCGGAAAACCATACACCGCAATTGAAGTTGACTGCTGGGCAACCGGCGACCGTGTCTGCAGATTTCATGCTGCAGTTGAAGATACCGAATGATCCGGCAACATGTCTGCCCGCACAGTGAGATGATTTTGCAGATGCTTTGCATTTTCGTTCTGTTTTGAAAGATTATTTTGCAAGTTATTATTTCAGGAGATATATTTATGGAAGATAGAAACTGCCAATTATTATTTGAATATCTGAGGAGCATTTTATATGATCCAAAACCCGCATCCCTGGATATTGAGCTTCTGGACGAACCTTTCCAGAAGCTTGGAATGGGGCTTCAGTATCTTGATCACGCTGTCCGCGAGATGAAGACGTATTCTGCTGCGCTCTCCAATGGTAATCTGACAGATTTTACTCCTTCCAGAGATAACTTTTTATGTGAGAATCTCAAGAACATCCATGCCAATCTGAATCATCTGACCTGGCAGGCCAAGCAGGTTGCAAAAGGTGACTACTCTCAGACGGTATCTTATCTCGGAGAATTCTCTGAAGCATTTAACACCATGACAAAGCAGCTCCGTGAACGTGAAGAATTTTTAAAAGAAGAAGCAGAACGTGAAAAAAATCATGCAGATATGGTCGGTAACTACAATGGACTTCTGCTTGACCTGATCAAACGCAGTAAAGAAGATATCCTCGTTACAAGTATCAATGACCCACGGATTCTTTATTCCAGCCGCAATAATATTGAAAAGCTTCAGAACTATGAGCTCTATAAGATCTTCCTTGAGAAACAGAAAACCGGTCAGTTAAAAAAAGCTTCTGATGAAGCCTCCTATGAATGGACCTGGGATGCTGAAGATTCCTCTCATCACTTTTACCGTATCACAACTGCTTTGATGGAATGGCAGGGGGAAGAAGCCTATGCACACATCATTCTGGAAGTTACCAAAGATAAGCTTGAACAGGACAAGCTCGAACAGGAAGCTTACTTTGATACTCTGACCCAGATTGGTAACCGGTGTTATTTCCAGAAGAAGCTCGATGAACTATTAGACACCGGCAATGATCTGATCTTCTGCTACTGTGACCTGGATCATCTGAAATATGTGAACGATACCTATGGCCATATGGAAGGGGACTGGTATATCTGCCACTTTGTTGATATTGTAAAACACAATATCCGTGAACATGATGTATTCGCCCGTGTCGGCGGTGATGAATTCTGTATTATCCTGAAAGGATGTCCGGAAGACGTCGCACAAAAAAAGATCCGGAAGATCCAAAAGGACTTTATCGCCGAATCCACCAGACCTTATGATAAGAACTTTAGCTTTGGTATTGTAAAGCTTTCCAACGATCAGAAAGCTATCGGCATTGATGCCATCTTAAAACAAGCCGATGCGGCTATGTATATACAGAAAAAAGAACATAAAAAACAACATAAAAAACAACTTCTTATGAATACTTAAGTACCTGAAAGACCTGCCACTGGCAACTTTTTCTGCATACTTTATGCGTTCAGAAAGGATCTGACACCGACAGCTTCTTTTCTGAACACATGGCGATCTAAAAAAGCGCTGGTTAACCGGGCTATACCGTTTCCAGCGCTTTTTTACTCACTATCGACCATTATAGCATGAATCAGTGTACTAAAGTTCAGATTTGTGACATTTTGCATGGTTTTCTATAACAAAAAAACAACCAACACATGTTGATTGCTTCTTCTCTTTCATATACCTTCAAAACTGCATACAAGAAATATTTTCTTTCATCCTACCTATCACCTTGCTTGGTCATGCCCTCGACCGATTAGTATCAGTCAGCTCCATGCATTACTGC
>NZ_CAKRAH010000066.1 GCF_934294775.1 uncultured Dorea sp. | reverse complement strand
CCGCCAGATCTTCCTTTTCTTCATATGGGACATCCGGTACGATCACACCACAGATACCACACTCTGCGGCACGCTTCATGAACCGCTCCGTGCCATAGACGAAGATTTGATTCATATATGTCATGAAAACCACCGGGATTTTAAGCTGATCTTCGATACTTTCAACCATGTCCATTAATTTATCGGTTGTACAACCTGCCGCCAGCGCTCTTTCATCTGCTTCCTGAATGACCGGCCCTTCTGCGATCGGATCTGAAAATGGAATTCCGATCTCGATCAGATCTGCGCCTGCCTTCTGCATTGCATGTTCCGGTCCGATTCCCGGATAATCCAGTCCGGCTGAAATTGAATACACCGGTGCGATCTGTCCATATTCATTCTGACAGAATAGCGACTTCATACCATGGAAGATTCCCTGTGTTCCTTTCGCGATGGTTGCCGCATGTTTTTCTGTATCTCCCCCAAGGCCTGCTGCTTCACATCCGATCAGTCTTACTTCTTTATCTGGAATAAATTCATAGAATGCACCAATCGCATTACTTCCACCACCTACACAGGCGATAACTGCATCTGGAAGTCTTCCTTCTTTTTCTAACATCTGTTCTTTAATCTCTTTACTGATTACCTTCTGGAAATCACGTACAATAGTTGGAAATGGATGTGGTCCCATGACTGATCCTAATACATACAGTGTATCATCCTTACGATTATCCCATTCACGCATGGTCTCGTTAACCGCATCTTTTAAAGTCATGGTTCCTGTTGTAACAGGATGTACTTTCGCACCGAGCAGTTCCATACGGTATACATTTAACGCCTGTCTGTGTCTTCTTTTCCCATGTAGATCTCACATTCCATATCCATAAGAGCAGCTGCAGTTGCAGTTGCAACACCATGCTGACCTGCGCCGGTCTCTGCAATGACACGTGTCTTTCCCATCTTCTTAGCCAGAAGAACCTGTCCTAATACATTGTTGATCTTGTGTGCTCCTGTATGGTTCAGATCTTCACGTTTCAGATAGATCTTTGCTCCTCCCAGGTCTTTTGTCATCTTTTTTGCTTCATATAATAAAGAAGGTCTTCCTGCATAATTCTTCAGAAGATCATCCAGTTCTGCCTGAAACTGTGGATCATTTTTATAATAATTATATGCCTCTTCTACTTCATTTACCGCGTTCATCAGTGTTTCCGGAACATACTGACCGGTGCTGCATATTTCATAGAAGAATGATATACCGGTGCGAAGAAGAAACAGATTCCTGTTTCTTTTAATACTTTTTCATTTTCTTCTGCTTTTAGTGCTACATTTACGCCAATCTTTTCCAGAACATCTGCCGCACCGCTTTTGCTTGATACGCTTTGGTTGCCGTGTTTTGCAACCGGCACGCCACCTGCTGCTACGACAAATGCGGATGTTGTCGAGATGTTGAATGTCCCAACCTGATCCCCGCCGGTTCCCACGATATCGATGACTTCTCTTTCCGGAGTGATCTTTACTCCTTTTTCTCTCATTACGGTTGCAAATGCTGTGATTTCTTCTATTGTCTCTCCCTGCATGGAAAGTGCTGTCAGGAATCCACCCATCTGTGCCTGTGTTGCGGTTCCATCCATCATCTCTTCCATAACACCTATTGCTTCATCGTATGTGAGGTCTTCTTTATTCATTAATTTTGCGATTGCTTCTCTTATCGTGCTCTACTGCCTCCTGTATCTGTGTCACTCTTTTTAATATCTTTATCCCTTTATCTTTATTGATGTTTTTCCGGTTTCTGTCTTCATCAATGCAATATCTTTATTCTCAAATCCCCGGTTTTCTATCACCTTACCGTCTTTCTTTACTGCCATACGGATTGCGATACATGTATCCATGTTGCCGGTAAAATCGATGTATCCAAGAGCTCCTCCGTAGATTCCTCTTTGCTCCGTCTCCAGTTCTTCGATGATCTCACATGCCCGGATCTTAGGTGCCTTCATTTCTTTTAAGATCTCTCTGATTACTTCAAGAGGTTTCTTTGTCTCTTTTACTTCTTTTCTTTCTTCTGTCTCAATCGTTACTTTATCGGAATTGCATGTAACACGCATGATCGGATCAAATCCAAGGAATGAATATCTTCCCCATTTTTCTCCACCTTCCACACTTTCCAGCAGATAGTATCTTTTGCTTACCGCTGCGATCTTTCTCAAAAGTGTGATCGGGGTAATTACATCTGCATAGATCTCTTTGCATACCGGAATGATATGATACTCCGGTGCCAGTTTCATGATTTCATTACAATCTGGATACATCAATATGGTTCCTCCTTTTGTCTGTCTCTGGTTTTAATTGCCTGTGTATGGAAGAGCGAATGGACATGCAGTGAATTCTAATATGCATGCTTTGGCATACATAGATATACAGAGAACCTGCCACTGGCAGCTTCTCTTGCATGCTTTGGCATAAAAAAAGCTTCTGCCCCTCTAAAGGGACAAAAGCTAAATATAATTCAAACATATATTTCTATCACTTCTGCGGTACCACCCAATTTGTCATATCTTGTGACCACTCTTTTATGTACTATCATACACATCTCTTTGATAACGGGCGAGAATCCCGTCAGCATCTACTCCCATCTTCTGGTTTCAAACTGCCCTCACAAGTCCATTCGGTAAAAACTCTTATTACTGCAATCCCACCACCTGCAGCTCTCTGGGAACAAATATCTTTACTTACTCCTCTTGTTCATCGGTTTTACTACTTTACTACACTATAGTGGTTTTTCTCTCATTTGTCAACCACTTTTTTATTATTCCTACCTTTTTACTAAGTAATCTTTTGTCATATATCCTATTCGTGTAACGATACACAGGATCTGCCACCGGCAGCTTCTCTTACATACATTGGTAAAACAAAAATGTGCTCTGGCATATTCTCGCGCTGAGCGCAGTCGCTTGCAACATCCTGCTTCTTCGCGCAAATGTGTATTCTGCCGGAGGCTTTTTGTATAACAGGGAATGCAGTTGCTTATTATACAAAAAGCCCTGTGTATAAGTTTTCACTCATACACAGGGCTCTTATATTCGTTATTATCTTGCGGATTAAACAAGCTTCATTGGGTTGATTTTTACACCAGGTCCCATTGTAGAAGTAAGTGTCACGCTCTTAAGGTACTGTCCCTTAACTGCTGCTGGTCTTACTTTGTTAATCGCATCAATAAGCGTCTGGAAGTTGTCCGTAAGCTGTTCTTCAGTAAAGCTTGCTTTACCTACTGGCACATGGATAATGTTTGTTTTATCAAGTCTGTACTCGATCTTACCAGCTTTGATTTCCTGGATAGCTTTTGTAACGTCCATTGTTACTGTACCAGCCTTCGGGTTTGGCATTAATCCCTTAGGTCCAAGTACACGTCCGAGACGTCCAACAACACCCATCATGTCTGGTGTAGCTACTACTACATCGAATTCAAACCAGTTTTCGTTCTGGATCTTTGGAATGAGTTCTTCTCCTCCAACGAAATCTGCTCCAGCTGCTTTAGCTTCTTCAGCTTTAGCGTCTTTTGCAAATACAAGGATACGAACTTTTTTACCAGTTCCGTGTGGCAGAACTACTGCTCCACGAATCTGCTGGTCAGCGTGACGTCCGTCACATCCAGTTCTGATATGAGCTTCAATAGTCTCATCGAATTTTGCTGTTGCAGTCTTTTTAACTAATGATACTGCGTCTGCTACATCGTAGAGTGTTCCTCTGTCGATTGATTTCGCAGCTTCAACGTATTTCTTTCCTCTTTTCATTCTATAAACCTCCTAGTGGTAATGGCGGGATAACCCTCCCACATTCATCTTCATCAATTACTCTGTTACAGTTACACCCATAGAACGGCAAGTTCCCTCTACCATGCTCATAGCACTTTCAAGTGTAGCAGCATTCAGGTCAGGCATCTTTGTCTTAGCGATTTCTTCTACCTGAGCTTTTGTGATTGTAGCAACCTTTGTCTTGTTAGGTACACCTGAACCAGATTTGATGTTGCAGGCCTTTTTGATCAGAACTGCTGCCGGTGGTGTCTTTGTGATGAAGCTGAAACTTCTATCATTGTAAACTGTGATAACTACAGGGATGATCATGTCTCCCTGATCTGCTGTCTTAGCGTTGAACTGTTTTGTAAATTCAACGATGTTTACACCGTGCTGACCAAGAGCAGGTCCAACCGGTGGTGCCGGAGTAGCTTTGCCGGCTGGGATCTGTAATTTAATATAACCTTCTACTTTTTTTGCCATTTCAATTACCTCCTTGTGGTGATGGCGGGGAACAAATAATGCCCCTCCCACTTACTGTTACATTTTCTTAACTTCTGCGAAACCAATTTCAACCGGGGTCTCGCGTCCGAAGAGCTCAACATTAATAGTAAGGCTCTGCTTCTGCATGTTGATCGTCTGGATTACTCCGACTGTATCTGCCCATGCGCCTGCAATTACCTGGACTGTGTCGCCCTCCTTGTAGTCCATGACTACTTCCTCTCTCTGGATTCCCAGAGGAGCCATCTCCGCATCTGTAAGCGGTACCGGCTTAGATCCAGGTCCGACAAATCCTGTCACACCTCTTGTATTACGAACAACATACCATGTATCATCATTCATAATCATATGGATCAACACATAGCCTGGAAACATCTTCTTCTGAGACACTTTCTGAACGCCGTTTTTCATCTCAACAACGTCTTCCAGCGGAACTCTTACTTCAAGGATCTGATCCTCAAGATGTCTGTTCTCGATTGTCTTATCAATGTTGGCTTTTACTTTGTTCTCGTACCCTGAATAGGTATGAACTACGTACCATTTTGCCTCTGACATAATCTCACCTTTCCTGTCCGTTTTGTTTATCAGTTATTTTACTAATAAATCTACTCCGTACTGGGCGAGAAAATCAACGATTGCGATAATCGCTCCCAGGACCACGGATACCGAAACAACCGCTGCCGTTTCTTTTGCAACTGTCATCTTTTCCGGCCAAACGATTTTCTTGAACTCTTTGCCCAATCCATCGAACCATTCGCTCATTCGTTTAATCCGGCTTTTTTTCTGAGTTTTTTTACTCTTATCTTTCTGAGTCTGAGCTTTTTCACCCATTGACATTCACTCCTTTGCGGCGATTATTTCGTCTCTTTGTGCAATGTGTGTTTTTTACAGAATCTGCAGTACTTTTTGGTTTCCATACGTTCAGGATGAGATTTCTTATCCTTTGTCATGTTGTAGTTACGCTGCTTGCATTCTGTACACTCCAATGTGATTCTTGTACGCACAACTTCCACCTCGCTTTATAATCTTAGTTAACGTGTTTCGTGGCAGCTTGCGAAGCCGCCCGATTTTAGGCATAAAAAAAAGACCTACTTCCATTCGCCCAGATAGCATATCATATCCAGGCTTAAAAAGCAAGTCTTTTCCTATAAAATTTTCATCATCGTGCTTACTGTCTGTACCAGATACTTCCGGGATCTACACTGATGATCTGATAATCTCCGTCCTTGTATATAAATTCCGCACTCATCATCGTGCTGCCATCCGATTGTCCGGCAGTATCACTGCTGCTTCCATCTGTTGTTTCCCCGCTGGCTTGACTATATGTAACTACATAATTATAAGACAATGTTCCTCTTACTTCACCAGTCACCCCATTAATCACATATTTTCCCTGATACTGACTCAGGCTGACCGTCTCTGTTCTATAACCATCTGTCGTCTTTAACGCTTCTTTCAGATCATTATAAAATTCTTTATTTTCCTTCTTAGTTTCCGGATCCTTCATTGCATCTTTGTCGAGCAATCCTTCTACTTTTGAAAATGATTTTCCTGCTTTTGCTGCATCTATGTAGCTTTTCAGTGTCTGTTTCATTTTCTTATCCAGCTTTTTCCTGCCTTTTCCGGAAATCTTCATCCTTGCTGCAGTCATGCTTCCTTTATCGGATGCCTGAAAGGTGGTTTCATATGTCTGAAACCACGGAATTTTTACTTTTATCTTATGTTCTCCCTCAAACAAAGAAACTTTATACTGATCCAGGCTTTCATTTTCCTCTTTTACTTTATAATCTTTTCCAAGCTCTGTATCATCAATCCATACCTGGCCGCCAGACGGAATATACAGATTATAATCTCTGGCAATCATCTGATCCGTCGATACTTTCCAATTTGAAAATAATAATAATTTTTTACTTTTCTGCTTTTCCAGAATTACTTTCTCAGAAGTCTTATCTCCGCCACTTTTCTTATAAGTTATGGTAAATGCTCTTCTCTTTCCGCTGGATTCTACTTCGGTCTGATGATCTTCTTTCGTCTCTTTCATCTGATAATCCGAGATATCTGTTACCGCATGTTCTTTCATATATGATACATATTCATCCATGGTTGCCAGTCCGTTTTCCGGAATATCAGACATACGTCCGGTCTTTTTCCAGTTTTCCTGTACATATGCCGTACAATAACGGTCAATTACCGCCTCCGGCCGGTTATGATATATCCCGATTCCGCAAAATGCTGCAAATACCGCTACACCCAACAGAGTTCTCTTTACTATCTTCTGCTGTCTCTCCGTAAGGTCTGACCAGGATCTTGTTTCGCGGATAATCTTTGGAATCCGGCTTGGATCCTTTCCTTCACGCTTGCGTTTTATCTGTTTTTCTTTGCGTTTTCTTTCCCATGACTGGAGAATCTCTTCATATGCATCCTCTTCCGGTACTTCTTCGTAATCTTTTTTCTTCTTTATAAAATCACCGATATCGCCGGTGAACATTCTGGTTGGTTCATCTGTTTCATCCGTCTGTTTACTTCCGATCATCCGGGTCGGTTCATCTATATTGGCTTTTGCATTTTTCTTAGCTATATCTTCTTCTCTTAATTTAATCTTTTTATGAAGTTCCTGTTCCAGTTCTTCTTTTGTTACTTTTTCAATCTGTTTCCCAAGATTATCAGGAATTGTAAACTGTTTTCTCAGATCTTCTTCCGGAATTTTACCGCAATCTCCGGATAACTCTCCAAGCTCTGCAGTTTCAAACATCTCAGTTATTTCCCCGAAATTTGATTTTTTTGATGCTTCAGACTTTTCTTCCAGTTTTTCAGTTATATTTTCTAAATCTGTTTTTTCACAATTTCCAGATTCTTTTTCTTCATTCGTAACTTTCAGTTGCGCTGTATCTTCCAGTTCTTCCGATATTTCCTCTATATCTTTATCTGAAAAATCAACTTTTGGCGTCTCTTCAAGTCCACTCAACTCACTATACAGGTTTTCTTCTTTTGATTCGGGAAGACGCATTCCGCAATAATTACAGAATCTGGCATCGTCTGGATTATTAGTCTTGCAATTTGGGCACTGACGCATAAGCATTCCTCCTTATAATCAATATCTGCTGCAAGCCATTTTCCCTGGATCGCATCAAAACTGGTCTACAGCATTTTCTTTCTCTTGAATATAATAATACAGGTTACCATCACTACGATGCTTAAGATAATAACACCCGGATATCCATGTTTCAACTCCGGCATGTTATGAAAGTTCATTCCATACCAGCTTGTGATCAATGTAAGCGGGAAGAATATGGTCGATATCACCGTCAGGAACTGCATATTGTTATTCTGCTGCGCATCCACCTGGGCCTTGTATGCATCACGGACCTGCTGTGCATATTCCAATAACTGTGATGCCTTACTCATCAGCCTGTCCGCACGGTCTGAGATAACACCAAAGTATTTTACCTGTTTCTTCGCAAAGAAACCATTTTCATTCTCTTCCAGCTGTTTTCCCATGTCCATGATCTCATCGTAATAGCTTCGAAGTGTCAGAAGTTCACGGCGGATCGGCATGATCGCATTCTGGAATCCCTGGATCTTTCCATCCATGACATCTTCTTCCAAATCCATGATTCTCTTCTCATAATGCCCGAGAAGTTCCAAATCCCGGCTTATGAACTCCAGCATAAAGTTATAAATGAACTTTTCCTTGGATTCTCCCTGCTTTGTTTTCTTTCTTTTGATCCTCCTGATCAGACGGTAAGAAAATTCATCATCATCCACGATCACAACATGGTGCCGGTTGATAAAAAATAAAATCCGGTACCGCTCTCCGAGAATATCCAGAAGCTTCGGTATGCAAAGTGATCCCGCCAGACATTCCTGCTGTGTCTCCATCTTACAAAAACCAACATCCTTTATGTTAATTTCTCCTTCATACTGCATCCCGGCCTTTTCCAGACACTCCCTTGCGGTCTGCGACGTCGCCAGAAACACCGATGGTCTGTCCTCTTCCATGATTTCTTCCTGATATTCCTGCAGTGTCTGTCCTAATACGTATCTCATGTGCTCACCGTCCTCATATGTTCTTCCTTCTTATCTTCTTGCATTATAGCACTATCTTTCCAAGCCTGCTACAGGCAGCTTTTTACGGGGTGCTTAACAATCCGGGATTTTATCACATTTTTTGACTTATTTTTTTAGGAAAATGTAAATTTACGGTAAAAAAATCTGGCAGCTCAGCAAAGCCGCCAGATTTTTTCTTCCTGTTACAATTTTTAATAGCAAAATTTTCTAGAATAATCCCGTAATTCTACCTTCATCATCCACATCAATTCTCTCAGCTGCCGGAACCTTCGGAAGTCCTGGCATGGTCATGATGTCTCCTGTCAGAGCCACGATAAATCCTGCACCTGCTGATACCTTCAGATTACGTACTGTGATATCAAAGTCTGTCGGTGCTCCAAGCTTCTTCGGATCATCTGTCAGACTGTACTGTGTCTTCGCCATGCAGATTGGAGCATTACCGAATCCAAGGTCGGTAAGCTGTTTTACCTGCTTCTGTGCTGCTGGTGTAAGAACCGCCTTATTACCACCATAGATTTTCTGAACGATCTGATTCAGTTTGTCTTCAATCGTTCCTTCCAGCTCATAGCAGTACTGGAAATCACTTGGCTCATCACAGAGACGTACGACTTCCTCTGCAAGTTTCAGTCCGCCTTCGCCGCCTTTTGCCCATACTTCTGAAAGTGCAACATTGACTCCGACTTCTTTACATTTTTCCTCTACCAGATCAAGCTCTGCTTTGGTATCTGTCGGGAATGCATTGATTGCAACTACGCATGGAAGTCCATATACATTTTTGATATTGCTTACGTGCTTCATCAGGTTTGGAATACCTTTTTCCAGTGCTTCCAGATTCTCCTCATTCAGATCCGGTTTGGCAACTCCTCCGTTATACTTAAGAGCTCTTACTGTCGCTACGATTACGACTGCATCCGGTTTGATGCCTGCCATACGGCACTTGATATCCAGGAATTTTTCAGCTCCAAGATCCTCTCCGAATCCTGCTTCTGTAATTGCATAATCTGCAAGCTTCATCGCCATTCTGGTTGCTGTCAGGGAATTGCATCCATGTGCGATATTGGCAAATGGTCCGCCGTGTACGATAGCCGGTGCATGCTCCAGTGTCTGTACAAGGTTCGGTTTTAATGCATCCTTTAACAGTGCGCACATTGCACCTTCTGCATGAAGATCATGTGCTGTAACCGGCTTCTGATCTGCGATCTTACCGTATGTGTAACCAACGATGATCTTACCAAGTCTTTCTTTCAGGTCTGCGATATCTTTTGACAGGCAGAGGATTGCCATGATCTCAGATGCAACGGTGATATCATATCCATCTTCTCTTGGCACACCGTTGACTCTTCCTCCCAGTCCGTCTGTTACGAATCTGAGCTGGCGGTCATTCATATCTACGCATCTCTTCCATACAATCTTTCTTGGATCGATGTTCAGCTCATTTCCCTGATAAATGTGGTTGTCAATCATTGCAGCAAGTAAGTTGTTCGCAGCTCCGATCGCATGGAAATCTCCCGTAAAATGAAGGTTGATATCTTCCATCGGTACGACCTGTGCATATCCGCCTCCTGCTGCTCCACCTTTCATTCCAAACACCGGGCCGAGAGATGGCTCACGAAGGGCTACCATAGGGTGTTTTCCCATTCTCTGAAGTGCATCGGCAAGACCGACTGTTGTTGTTGTCTTTCCTTCTCCTGCAGGTGTTGGGTTGATTGCTGTAACGAGAATCAGTTTTCCATCTTTTTTGTCTGATTTTTTCAGGAAATTGTAGTCAATCTTTGCTTTGTATTTTCCATACTGTTCCAGATATTCTTCTGGAATTCCTGCTCTTTCTGCCACCTTTGTAATTGGCTCCATGGTACATTCCTGTGCGATTTCAATATCTGTTTTCATCATTCATATCCTCCTGATCGTATGTTTCTTTCATAATCTGAGCAGCCTTTTTTCCAGCCAGATGTATACATACCCCCGTCGCCCCGCAGGAACTGTATACTTTGATGTAGCAAAGAAAAAAGGACAACACCTATCCTTCTTCGGATAAATGCTGCCCAGACGGTCGGCTTTCTACCAAGTATCTGATTCCCCTGTGGTACTCCACATTATCCGTCAGTCATCAGTACTTTTCTTTATTTTTTACTATATTATATGAAGTGTGAAATGTCAACCGTGCATTTTTTCTTTTCTTCATACGTTTTGAACCTCTTTCTTTACACCACTGCTCTATCTGTTCCTTATTTGCACCGATCAATTTACTGATCTGCTCCTACTCACCCTTTTTTATAATCGTCGATTCTTTTCCCATATGGTATTCTTTACCAAGTGTCCGCATAATGCTTCTCGATATCACATCCACAATGATAAATCCAAATGCAATTCCAAGACAGGTTTCCACTAATACCAGTGCATGTTCCGCTGCCATCTGAAAGTCTCTGCTTACGATCCCATACATCAGATAATATAATCTCGCTCCCGGCATCAGTGGGAATACTGCAGCTGTCAGGAAGATGGTGGATGGCGCACGGCTTACTCTCGACATGACAAATGCAAATCCTGCAACAAAGCAGGACGACACTACGACCGCCAGGAAGTTGCTCGGATACAGCTCATACACGATCAGATAGATTCCCCATGTAAAAAATGCTCCGATACCGGAATATAATACTTTCTTCCCACGTATCCTGAACCAGCTTGCAAGTCCCGTACAGCCAATTGTACAGGATATAAGCTGTGCTGCCACGTTAGCATTCATAATAAATCCTTCGGATGACACATCTTTAAACAGCAATATGGCCAGTGCGATTCCTGATGCGATACCGAATGCTCCTAATAATGAATTCATAACTTCCAGCGAACCGGAGATAAAGTTTCTCTGCATCACATCCCGCATACCGTTAATCGTGCCAAGTGCACTGACGAGCAGCATAACGATACCGATCATGATCCGGTCCGGATGATGTCCGATACCGGCCCTTACCGATACGACGATGACTACTTCAGATAAAAAGGCCAGAATCAGGTTGTAGATCATCAGGTTATTTTCCCGTTTGCTTAACCATTTTCCCACCAGAACAATCATCAGGCTGACTATACATGCCACAACTGCATCCTGAAAATCTCCTCCGAAGAATACAGCAAACCCGGTTCCTGCTACCAGTTCTGCGACTGCGGTAATGATCTCACTCTGGTCTTTTTTCTGCATGATCTTTTCGCAGCGCCGGATGACTTCTTTCTCGTCCGGCTTATGTGAACAGACATAACGCGAAAGATTATTCAGATGATTCAATTTATCAAAATCTGCACTGGTGGATTCAATATTACGGATCTGTGTCAGTATCCGTCCCTCCGGCGTCTCCACGGTAATCTGAATATTGCTCTGTGTTACAAACACATCATATCTTAAGAATTCATAGCTCTTACACATGCGGTATAAGCTATCCTCCACGCGGAATATCTCTGCTCCACACTGTAAAAGTCCTTCCCCTATATTCAAAATCCCCTGCACTAATCTGTCATAATTCATAGGCTGCTCCTTATTTTTATAGCTTCTTATATTGTTTTGAGATGTACATTATGTTAATGTTCCTGAGTACACCTGAATATTGCTTTCTGCAAGGTAGAAAGTATTTCACGTCTGATACACTTCAGATACCTCTATGTTTTCTTATTGGTTACATTTTTGTGTTACTTTAGTTTATCATACACTTTATTCTTTTAATATATTAAAGAAGCACAAATTCTCTTAAAACCTTTGTGTCTGAGACACATACAGAGAACTTGCCACCTACAGGACCTGCCACTGGCAGCTCCTTACGGATGCTTTGGCAACCGGCAGCTTCTCTTGCATGCTATGGTATAAAAAATCAGTGCCATAATAAGAAATTATATTTCTCACCATGACACTGTTTATATTCTAAATAATTCTATTTTTTCCCAAGTATATTAAGATTCAACGCACTCTTTCCAATATGATACTCCCGCTTCAATGCATGCATGATACTTCTGGATGCCACATCTACGACGATGAATCCGAATGCAATTGCAAGACAGGTCGCAAGAAGAATAATCGTCTCATTAAAGGCCAGTTCTATATCCTG
This sequence comes from uncultured Dorea sp., assembly GCF_934294775.1. GTDB lineage: Bacteria > Bacillota > Clostridia > Lachnospirales > Lachnospiraceae > Dorea_A. The sequence goes on along the minus strand of NZ_CAKRAH010000066.1, from coordinate 1,437 downwards.
ACTGACACATCCATACATAACATAATACAGATTCGGTCCTGGAATCAGAGGGAATACCGACGCTGTCAGGAATATGGTGGATGGTGCCTTATTCACTCTGGACATGATAAATGCAAAGAATGCTACGAATACTGCTGCAATCATTGTTGCCAGAAAGTTACTTGGCTTCCATGCATAGATTCCTACATAGATTGCCCATGTAAAGAATGCGCCAATACTGTTATACCATACCTGTTTTCCCCTGATCTTAAACCACAAGGCGAATCCGGTACACGCCACAGTACAGGAGATCAGCTGTATCGGTACACTATGATTCAGGATAAAATGATCCGACTCCCCTTCATGGAACAGTAAAATTGCAAGACCGATACCAAATGCAATTCCTGCAGCTCCAAGGAATGAATTCATGATATTGATAAAACCAGAGATAAAGTCTCTCTGAAGCAGATCCCTGATTCCGTTCGTTGTACTAAGTCCACTGATCAGAAGCATAACAATACCTATCATGATTCTGTCCGGATGATCTACAAGTCCCATTTTCAATGCAATTATAATAATTATCTCTGATATAAATGAAAGAATCGCATTATAAACCATCAGGTTGCTTTCACGTTTTGCAAGCCAGTCTCCGACAGCCACGATCATCACTGATACAATAAGCGCTATAACTGCATCTCTGAAATTGCATCCGAAGAACACGGCAAATCCGGTTCCTCCCATGATTCCTGCAGCATATCTAGTAATTCGTTTTTGCGGCTCCCTGTTGATAACTTCCAAATATTTTTCACGAAGTTCTTTCTCATCCGGTGTATGCTGGCACACATAACGGCACAGATTATTCAGATAATCCAGCTGATCAAAGTTCGGCTCTGATGATTCGATATGTCTGATCTGCGTAATAATCTCGCCTTCTGGTGTCTCTACTGTAATCTGGATATTACTCGGAATAACGAATACATCTGATCTTTTAAATCCATAGCTTCTGCACATGCGGTAAAAGCTGTCTTCCAGTCGGAAATTCTCTGCACCACTTTGAAGCATCGCTTCTCCGATGTCCAGGATTCCCTGTACAATCTTGTCATAATTCATCTCATTTTACCCCTTGTTTTCTTCATAAAACTTCCTTTTTCTAAATTCTAACATTTGAATCATATCACGGATTTTTTATAAGTCAACATAATTATTGTAAAATAAAATAACAGTTTGTAATATCTCTTTTAGAAGTTCTTATATAGCTCTCCTGTAGTTGAATCCATAATGAATCCATAGATTTTAATATCCTTCGGCATAAGTGGATGATTACGAAGTGCAAATACCGTATCCTCCACCGACTGTTCCACACTGTCGAATCCGGCAAGCCAGCCTTCCAGGTCGATTCCACTGTTCCTTATGATATCCATATGCTTCTTATCAATTCCGCGTTCTTCCAGATCTTTT